>JAQYWJ010000126.1 GCA_030145005.1 Desulfobacter sp.
GTGTATTGGGACGGCAGAGGCCCCTTTGATAAAACCCCGATTCCTTTACCCGAGGTGCTTGAACCGCACCTGGGAGACGCCGATGGAAATTTCACCCGGTACGGGGCTTTAAAAGAGTGGATTGAACGGGATCTTCTGGCAATGGATCGGCCCGATCTGATTCTGGTCACCTCGCTCATGACCTATTGGGCCACGGGTGTGGCTGAAACCATTGCCCTGCTCAAAAAGATTTTTCCCGGCGTGCCCGTGGTATTGGGCGGTATTTACGCAAGTCTTTGTGAAACCCATGCCCGAAAATATTCCGGGGCAGACCATGTCGTCACCGGCCCGGCTGAACCCGTTCTTTCAGACCTGCTTGAAACGTACACCGGATTTACCCTGAACCACATACCGGCCCCGGCAGATCTTGACACCATGCCTTTTGCAGCCCTGGATCTCCAGGAGACCATGGCCTATGCCCCGATTCTGACCTCCCGGGGGTGTCCTTTTTCCTGCGAATACTGCGCCTCCTCCTTTCTTGAACCACGGTTTCGGCGGCGCTCCCCTGAAAATGTCTTTCAGGAAATTTGCCACTGGCACAATAATTTTCAAGTGAAAAATTTTTCCTTTTACGATGATGCGCTTCTGATCAATCCGGAAAAATACGCGTTTCCCCTACTTGAACGCATCATTGATGAGAAGATGGATATCTTTTTTCACACCCCCAATGCCGTTCACATAAGAGAGCTTTCGGCAAAAGCAGCGGATCTGATGTTCAAGGCAGATTTTAAAACTATTCGTTTAGGGCTTGAAACCGCAGATTTTTCAAGCCATCGCCACGACATTAAGGTTAAGCAAAATGAATTTTTTACGGCCGTGGAGCACCTGCGTACAGCAGGATTTACAAAGGATCAGCTGGGAGCCTACCTTTTATGCGGACTGCCCGACCAGAACCTTGATGAGGTGGAAGAGTCCATCACCCTGGTGAAAGGCTTAGGGCTAACCCCGGTTCTGGCCTATTACACTCCCATTCCCCATACCGCCATGTGGGCGGATGCCGTAAAAAATGCCCGTTTTGATATCACGGCCCATCCGGCACTGACCAACAACAGCCTGTTCCCCTGTGTGCGCTCGCAACAGGATCTGGAGCGAATTTCTCAATTGAAAAAAATGGTGAAATAACGTATATCCCACTATTATGCAAGAGAATAGCGATCAAAAAATTTTTGACCAAATTATTAAGCACACAGAATTAAAGAGCAAAAAAGTTCTGGAAATTGGATGTGGCGCAGGAAGAATTTCATCATTATTGTCCAAAGAAACCAGCCAATTAATCGCTATTGATCCGGATGACAACGCTATAAAAAAAGCCAAAAGAAATATACCAGGTGTTGATTTCAAAGTTGGATCAGGAGAAATACTTAATTATCCGGACTCCTTTTTTGATACGGTGATTTTTACGCTCTCTTTGCATCACCACCCCAATAGCAAAAAAGCACTGAGTGAAGCAAAGAGAGTGCTAAGACAAAACGGAATGATCATAGTCGTTGAGCCTGTAAATGATGGAGAAGTTGAACAAGTGTTTGCTTTTGTACATAATGAAAACACTGAAACGCTAAATGCTCAAAATTCTATAAAAAACAGTGATCTTTCAGTTATTGCCTTAGATGTTTTCAGTTCTGAATGGGTATTTGATGATGAGGATGATTTATTTCAATCTCTGTTTGGGTATTATAATATGCCGATTAGTTCCAATGTTGCAGATAATATAACAAATTTTTTGGGCAAAAAAATTAGATCAAAACCTATAATACTAAAAGATAAGCTGATTATTCAAGCGCTTACTCAATCTAACGATGCTGTTGAATATATCCAAAATTAATACCAACCGTTGCAGCCGAGGCGCCTATCGTCGTGCGGCTGAACTCACAGTACGAATGACACATGATAGTATTTGATCTGGAATGTATTAACGGCCATGTTTTTGAAGGCTGGTTTGATGACCGGGATGATCTTAACCGGCAGCAGGAGCAGGGCCTTCTGCAATGCCCGGTGTGCGACAGTTTCTCCGTAAGTCCTAAACTGTCTGCTGTGGCCATACGAAAATCTGCGTCCCCAAACTCTGCCGGTTCAGGCCAGGAGATGGCTTCCCAGGCCCAACTGGACGCCATGGCCGAGTTTGCCGAAAAAATGAGCCGGTACGTTGAAAACAACTATGAAAATGTAGGCTCATCCTTTGCCAAAGAAGCCTTGGAAATGCATTACGGGGCCAAGGAATTCAAACAGATCCGGGGAACCACAACCAAGGAAGAAGAAAAGACCCTGGAAAAAGAGGGGGTGCCTGTGCTTAAAATTCCAGACTTTAAAAAAGACAACGAGGACCTTAATTAGTGTCCATCCCTAAATCGCCTTTTTGCCCAATTTCTTTTTATACGTCAAACCGCATACGAACGAACTGTACTGCTATGAAAAAATAAAAACACTTTGCCTTTTTTGCAAAATGAAATAACTTTGCATTGATGAACTATTCATGATTCTGCCCGGCATGACGATATCGAACTTGATCAAAAGGAGCCTGATATGAAAAGGTTTGTTAAGTTTTTTACGGTTATTTCAATCATCGCAGTGTTCTACGCACCGGCCTGGGCTAAGACGCCGGTTCCCGTGTTTATCAGCATAGTGCCACAGCAATATTTTGTGCAACAAATCGGCAAAGATCAGGTGGATGTTTCCGTGATGGTCCAACCCGGGGCAAGCCCGGCCACATACGAGCCAAAACCGGCACAGATGGTCAAATTATCCAAAACCCGTCTCTATTTTTCCATTGGCGTGCCCTTTGAAACGTTCTGGCTGGACAAAATTGCATCCGCAAATCCGGATATGACCATTGTCCACACAGACAAAGGCATAGAAAAACAGCCCATGGGTGTGCATCATCACGAGAAGGAATATCAGGCCGACCTCTATGATGACAAGGCTAGGACAGAAGCGGATCATGACCAAGAGGATGATCATGGCCATGCCGGGCTGGACCCCCATATCTGGCTCTCCCCCAGGCTGGTCAAGATTCAGGCCGGCCATATCCTTGGCGCTCTTGCCGCCGCAGATCCTGAAAACAAGGACTTTTACACGGCCAATTATAATGCCTTTATCAAGGAAATTGATGCCCTTGACCAGGATCTGACCCGGATGTTAAAGGACAATGCCGGCATGCAGTTTATGGTTTTTCATCCGTCATGGGGGTATTTTGCCCGGGATTACAACCTGAAAATGATCCCCATTGAAATAGAAGGCAAGGCTCCGAAACCGGCCAAATTGCAGGAACTGATCGAGCATGCCGGAGACGAAGGTATCAAGGTTATTTTTGTCCAGCCCCAGTTTTCAACCAAAAGTGCAGAACTTGTGGCCAAGGAGATCAATGGTCAGGTCATGCGGTCCAACCCCCTGGCTCTGGACTGGCTGGATAATATGAAAAAAATGGCTGAACAATTCAAGGAGGTCCTGAAATAGTCGAGAATTTAGAAAAAGCCCTGGTCACGGTTGAAAATGTGGATTTTTCCTACAATGGAGAGGATGTTGTTCTTTCCGACATCAATCTGACCATCCGGGAACATGATTTTATGGCCGTTATCGGCCCCAACGGCGGGGGAAAATCCACCTTGATCCGGTTGGTCCTGGGTCTTCTTAAGCCTGATAAAGGTCAGATCCGGGTGTTAGGTGAGCGCCCGGGTAAGCTTACCCAGGCCCTGGGATATGTGCCCCAGAACGTCCATATCAATGACCATTTTCCCATTACTGCCCTGGATGTGGTGCTTATGGGATGCCTGGGTACGGGAGGGCATTTGGGGCAGTCCAGGCGGACCCGAAAAGAGTGTGAAAAAGATGGGTTAGCCACCCTGGAACGCCTGGGCATGGCCGAACATGCCCACAAAAAGATCGGGGAGCTTTCCGGGGGCCAGCGCCAGCGGGTGTTCATTGCCCGGGCTCTGATGACCCGGCCGCGTCTATTGCTTCTGGACGAACCCACGGCCGGCATTGACTCCGGGGGCCGGGCGGATTTTTTAAACCTGCTTAAAACCCTGAATAAGGATGTGGCCATTGTGGTGGTCACCCATGACCTGTTTGCCGTGTCCGGTTATGTCAAATCCGTGGCCTGCGTGAACCATCGACTGCATTACCACTCCCAAGAGGAGATTGAAGGGCAGACGCTTGAAACCATGTATGCCTGCACGGTGGAAGATGTGTGCCGGGTCCAGGTGCTGGCCCAGGGGCTTCCCGGGGCTGGGCTAAAAAAAAGAGGAGATGCCGATGGAAATCCTTAAGTACGAATTCATGCGCCATGCCCTGGCCGCAGGACTGCTGACCAGCATCATCTGCGGCATCATGGGCACCTTGGTGGTGGTGAACCGCATTGTGTTTTTATCCGGCGGAATAGCCCACGCTGCCTATGGCGGGATCGGCATGGCATTTTATTTTAACTGGCCGGTCATCCCTTCCACCATGGGATTTTCCCTTGGCGCTTCCTTGGTCATGGCGGCAGTTACCCTGAACAACCGCCAACGGGCCGATACGGTTATTGGTGTAATCTGGGCCGTGGGTATGGCATTCGGCATTATTCTGGTGGACCTGACCCCGGGGTATAACGTGGATTTGATGAGCTATCTTTTCGGCAGTATCCTCACCGTGCCCGGGTCAGACCTGATCATCATGGGTGTCATCGGCGCCCTGATTCTTTTTCTGGTTGTCTTTTTCTATAAGGAACTTATGGCCATTTCCTATGACGAGGAATTTGCGGGCTTGCGGGGACTTCCGGTGCGCGGGATATACTTTTTCCTGATTGCTATGCTCGGATTTACCGTAGTTATGGTGATCCAGGTGGTGGGGCTGATCATGGTGATTGCGCTGCTCACCATTCCGCCGTTCATGATGGAAAAATATGCCCGGTCCCTGGGCACCATGATGGCCGGTTCAAGCTTGCTGGGTGCCTGTTTCACAATGGCCGGCCTGTATCTGTCCTATCGGTTTGACCTGACCTCGGGGGCTGCTATTATCATGGTGGCCGGCACCGTATTCCTGGTCACCCTGGGGGTTGAAAAAATCTGGAGCTTTATGCCCAGAACCGTTCAGCCGGAGAACTAAAAAGATAACATTATGAGTATTAACAAGGAATAAGTGATATCTCAAGACCTGAGCGTTGCGTTAATAGGCATGCCGGCTGTTGGAAAAAGTACGGTAGGGGTGCTTCTGGCCAAACAGCTGGGATATGAATTTCTGGATACGGATATTGTGATCCAGACAAGGGAAAACATGACCCTTGCCCAGATTATTAAAAAAAAGGGGCTTAAGGGCTTTCTGGACATTGAGGCCGGGTACCTGCTCGGCCTTGGCAGCAAACGCCAGGTCATTTCAACCGGAGGTTCAGTCATCTACCGGGAACAGGCCATGTATCATCTGAAAAAAAATGCCACGGTCATCTACCTGCATGCAGACCTGCCTACCCTGCTGAACCGGCTGTCCGATCTTGAAGTCAGGGGGGTTGCCATTGATCCGAGCAGCAGCATTGATGCGCTTTACAAAGAAAGAGCGCCTTTGTATGATAAATTCTGCGACATCAAAATAGCGTGTGGCCAAAAGTTGCCCGGCCAGGTGGCAGCAGATATTGCCGCGGCATTGGCAGATCAGATATAAACAGCTATCCCAAAGGCATCAAAACATGGACGAAATGCTTACCACGCGACAGGTGGCAAAATATCTTAATGTAAACGAGAAAATGATCTATTCCCTGATCGCCGACAAGGGCCTGCCGGCTTCTAAAGTAACGGGGAAATGGTTGTTTCCCCTTGATCTTGTCCGCCAATGGGTTGAAAACGGCACCCGGAATTTTCCGGAACAGGCTAAGCTGCCCCCATATCACGGACTGGTTCTTATATCCGGCGCCAACGATCTGCTGCTGGATACCCTGGTCTCCACATTTAATTTGAAACACAGTGAACACATGGCGCTGTTCGGCCTGGCCGGCAGCATGGGCGGGCTCAAAGCCTTAAGAAAAAATTTGTGCCACATTGCCGCCTGCCGGTCGGCCGATGAACACAACGATACCGCTTTCCCGTTTATGGATAAAGAAATTGCCCAGGCTTCGGCGGTTGTCAACCTGTGCCATAGAGAGCAGGGCCTGATTATTCAAAAAAATAACCCCCTGGGGCTTTCATCTGTAAAAGACTTGTCCCAAAAGGGGCTTACCATGGTCAATCGCCGTCTTGGTACCGGGGCCCGGCAGCTTCTGGATCGGGAATTAAAACGGTTTGGAATAGCTAGTGAATCCATTAACGGATATGAGAACTGTGTATCCCGGCATATGGATGCAGGCCTGGCCATACTTAATGGAAAAGCCCATGCAGCGCTCGGCATCAGATCCGTAGCCAACCTTCTGGGATTGGATTTCATTTCCCTGTGCTGGGAGCGTTTTGA
>JAQYWJ010000127.1 GCA_030145005.1 Desulfobacter sp.
TTTATATCTTGACATGTTTTCAAACAGACTTATTTTTCAGCCATAATTTATCATTTAATTAATTTTTAAACACTTAATAAATATAAGGGATTTTGGAGCAAACACATTGGTACTCAAAGAGAATAAAAACAAAGCTGACGGGAAAGCGAAAAAAACCGAGTCCCCGAATACTCCTGAGACAGACGAGCAAAAAAATTCCGATGAAGGAAACAACCTGGAAGACAAAGATGATCACAAAGGGGTTGAAGATCAGTTAAATGAGCAGAAAGAAAAAGTGCTCAGATTATCTGCGGAATTTGAAAATTTCAAAAAGAGAAAGCAAAGAGAAATTGATGAGTTCAAGAAATTTGCCAATGAAACCGTTTTCAGACAGCTTCTTTCCGTGGTGGATAATCTTGAGCGTGCCATTGACTCGGCCACAGATGCTGTGGAGGAAACCAGCCTGCTTGAAGGCGTAAAGCTGACGCACAAAGAGCTTCTCAAGCTGTTTGAATCCTTCAGCGTAAAGCTGGTTGAGGCAGAAAATCAGCCCTTTGACCCCAATTTTCATCAGGCCGTCACCCATGCACAGAATAATGATGTGCCGGACAATACCGTCACAAAGGTCCTGCAAAAAGGTTATCTGCTTCATGACAGACTGCTTAGGCCGGCCATGGTGGTTGTCTCAAAAAGAGTTGAAAAGCAGACTCAAGAAAGTAATAAGGAAGATTAAAGATATTTAGAAAGGAATCGTTATGGGTAAAATTATTGGAATCGACCTTGGCACAACCAATTCATGTGTCGCGGTCATGGAAACCGGTGGAGAGGCAAAGATTATTACCAATGCCGAAGGCGGCAGAACAACACCGTCCATTGTGGCGGTCACGGAAAACGGAGAGCGCATTGTCGGCCAGACTGCTAAGCGCCAGGCCGTAACAAACCCTGAAAATACAATTTTCGGTGTAAAGCGTCTCATTGGCAGGAAATTCAACTCAAAGGAAATCCAGAATGACATTCCCATACTGCCATATATAATAGAAGCAGCCGCCAACGGCGACACCCGGATCAACATCCGGGGCAAGCAGTACAGCCCTGCCGAAGTTTCCTCGTTTATTCTTGGCAATATCAAAAAAACTGCCGAGGATTACCTTGGGGAAGCCGTTACCGAAGCCGTTATTACGGTTCCGGCCTACTTTAACGACAGCCAGCGCCAGGCTACCAAAGATGCCGGTAAAATCGCAGGCTTGGAAGTCAAACGTATTATCAATGAACCCACAGCCGCATCCCTGGCCTACGGCCTGGATAAAAAAGGCGAGGAAAAAATCGCGGTTTTCGACCTTGGCGGCGGTACATTTGACGTCTCTGTCCTTGAAATCGGTGACGGGGTGTTTGAAGTAAAATCCACCCACGGTGATACGCACCTGGGCGGTGAAGACTTTGACCTGCGTATCATTGACCACCTGGCAAATGAATTTAAAAAAGACCAGGGCATTGACCTGCGTAGCGATAAAATGGCTTTGCAACGTCTCAAAGAGGCTGCTGAAAAGGCAAAAATGGAGCTGTCAACATCCACGGAAACCGCCATCAACCTGCCCTTTATTACAGCGGACGCATCCGGGCCCAAGCATCTGGACATGAAACTGACCAGAGCGAAACTGGAATCCCTTGTAGCTGACCTTTTGGACAAACTGGAAGTCCCCTGTACCACAGCGCTGAAAGACGCACACTTAAAACCCGGCGATGTAGATGAGGTGGTTCTGGTTGGCGGCATGACCCGTATGCCTGCTGTTCAGGAACGTGTTGAAAAAATATTTGGCAAAAAACCCCATAAGGGTGTTAACCCGGATGAGGTGGTTGCCATGGGTGCAGCCGTCCAGGCCGGCGTACTTCAGGGCGATGTTAACGACGTGCTCCTGCTGGATGTCACCCCGCTTTCCCTGGGCATTGAGACCCTTGGCGGCGTTATGACCCGGCTGATCGAAAAGAACACTACCGTCCCTACCAAAAAGAGCCAGGTATTCTCCACGGCCGCCGACAACCAGCCGGCCGTGTCCATTCACGTACTCCAGGGCGAACGCCAGATGTCAGCAGACAACAAGACCCTAGGTCAGTTTGAACTGTCCGACATTCCCCCTGCACCCAGGGGTGTTCCCCAGATTGAGGTGGCCTTTGATATTGATGCCAACGGTATTGTTCACGTATCCGCCAAGGACAAGGCCACAGGCAAGGAGCAGTCCATCCAGATTACGGCAGCATCCGGCTTAAGCGATGATGAAATTCAGCGCATGGTGAAAGACGCTGAGATGCATGCTGACGAAGATAAAAAGAAACGTGAACTGGTGGATACCAAAAATCAGGCCGAGGCCCTGGTGGACCAGACCGAAAAAACCCTGAAAGAGCATGGGGACAAAGTGGATGAAGCCACCAGAAAATCCATTGAGGATGCGGCCCAGGCCCTGAAGCAGGCCAAAGACTCCGACAACCTTGAGGATATCAAGGCCAAAATCGAAACCCTGTCCCAGGCCTCCCACAAACTGGCCGAAGTGATGTACCAGCAGGCACAGACAGACAGCCAGGCCGGACAGGCCGATGGTGCTGATGCAGGTGGCGGTTCTGCCAATGACGATGATGATGTCGTTGATGCGGATTTTGAAGAGGTCAAAAAAGATAAGTAACAACCTTTATACTAACCCGTCCTGAATGATAATATCCTGATTCAGGGCGGGAATTCGATGTTGAATATAATCCTGCCGTGATCTATATTGACCCGGCAGGATTTTTATTAGCATTTTAAAAACAGCCATGGGCTGACCTTAGTTTATATGGGTAAGTGGCCCTGAATTTTAACAATAGGCTGAACCACGGAAAGCACGGAAGGACACGGAAATGAGTTTGATTTTTGAAGAAGAGACTTCAACTTTGGCAATCACCCAAAAGTACGAATTGAGGGCTTTGCACTCTAACTTTCAGTACTTTCCGTGTATTCCGTGGTTATAAACAGGAGATGTTGATTTAACATGATCATTACCGACATCCTCCGGCAGAACAACTCACTTTACCCGGAAAAATCAGCGTTAATTGAACGAATCCCGGCCACAGGCCGGCGCACACAGATCACCTGGTCCGACTTTTACCGGCAAAGCGTTCAGACAGCCAATGCCCTGCAGGCAAAAGGCATTAAAAAGGGTGATAAAGTGGTTCAGCTTATGACCAATTGCCTGGCATGGCTGCCCATTTATTTCGGGGTATTATATACCGGGGCCTGGATCGTTCCCTTGAATTTCAGGTTTGAATCAGACAAAATCCGTTTGTGCACCGTAACAGCAGAAGCCAAGGTTTTTATTTTCGGCCCGGAATTTGTGGACCGGATAGAAGAAATCAGGCAGGAATTATCCCAATTTGTGAAATTGTGGATATATACAGGGCCGGAAAATGATTGTCCGGACTGGGCCTGTTCTTTTAACCAATTCATCTGTGACTCAGATGGGCTAACACCTCCGGATGTAGAACTAACCCCTGAAGACGATGCCGCCCTGTATTTCACCTCCGGTACTACCGGCACCCCCAAGGCGGTTCTGCACACCCACAGGGCGTTGATGCATGCATGTGAGGTGGAAAACAACCATCACAGCCAAACCCATGATGACGTATTCCTGTGCATCCCGCCCCTTTACCACACTGGTGCTAAAATGCACTGGATGGGCTCTTTTCTGGTGGGGGCAAAATGCGTCCTGCTCAACGGTGTCAAGTCAGAATGGATCATTGAAGCAGTATCCGAAGAAAAGTGCACCATTGTGTGGCTGCTGGTGCCCTGGGCCCATGACATTCTCATTGCCATTGACAATGGCCGGATCAAACCCGACGACTACAATCTTTCCCAATGGCGCCTCATGCACATCGGGGCCCAGCCCGTCCCCCCAAGCCTGATCCGGAACTGGCGCAAATATTTTCCTGGTCAGGATTACGACACCAATTACGGATTGACCGAATCCTCAGGCCCCGGGTGTGTCCATTTAGGCGTGTCAAACGCGGACCGAATCGGCCCCATTGGCCTTCCCGGATACGGCTGGCAAGCTCGGATTGTGGACAAGCAGGGCAACCGGCTGCCCTTTGGTGAAACCGGCGAGCTTATTATCAAAGGCCCTGGGATGATGAAAGAATATTACAAAAATCCTGAAGCCACGGCCAAAACCATAAAAAACGGATGGTTGTTTACAGGGGACATGGCCAGGTCCGACAAGGAGGGGTTTATCTGGCTTGTGGACCGCAGAAAGGATGTGATCATCTATGGCGGGGAAAACATTTTTCCTGTGGAAATTGAAAATTTCTTTCTCAAACATGAAAAAATTCGAGATATTGCGGTGATCGGTGTGCCTGACGAGCGTTTAGGGGAAATCCCTGCCGGCATTATCAGCCCTAAGCCCAATACCATGATGTGCGAACAAGATATTCTTGATTTCCAGAGCAAGCTTCCCAGGTACAAGCAACTGAAAAAAATATTTTTCGGCGATGTGCCCAGAAACCCCACCGGCAAGATAGAAAAGCCCAAACTGAGAAGGATTTATGCTGAAGACAAACGCAAAGCCATGGAAATTCTGCTCAAATAAAGGGGAAATAAAATGACACATATGGTCAGGCGTTTTAGGGCAATGGTACTTATCTCCATGATACTGGTAACCTTACCCTGCAATGCAGCCCAGTCCCTTGATGATGAAACCGCCAAAATCATCTCCGGTATTGAAGCAAAATACGCCCAAAAAAGTTTCAGTGCCGATTTTGAACAGGCCTCACGTTTGACCGCTCTGGATGTGACTGAAATTGCCAGAGGCAAAGCCTGGTTCAGCCACCCGGGAAAGATGAAATGGGCGTATGAAAGTTCAGACAACCATGAAATCATCACCAATGGAAAAAACCTGTGGATCTACCGTCCCGAAGAAAACCAGGTGATGATCGGAAATGCCGCCCCGTTCTTCCAATCCGGCTCCGGCGGCGCATTTCTGGCAGATATCCGAAAAATCAGGGGAGAGTTCACCATTGAACCGGGCAATTCGGGCGACAACTTTGCACAACTTGTGCTGACGCCTAAAAAGGAAACTCCAGAGCTTGCAAAAATACGTATCACGGTGAATCTTCCAGGGTATGAAATTCCTGTCGTGGAAACCGAAAATATTTACGGAGATACCACCAAATTCATATTTACCAATATCCAGTTCAGTACATTTGACGAACGGATATTTGAATTTACCCCCCCATTGGGGATTGAAATTATAGAGATGGACTGATGAAGACTAAAAATCCCACCCTCCACCAGCAGATCCGGGACCTGGCCAAAGCAAAAAAGGCCATTATCCTGGCCCATAATTACCAGCCTGCCCAGATCCAGGACGTAGCGGATCTGTGCGGCGATTCCCTTGAAATGAGCATAAAGGCGGCAGCCACGGATGCGGACATTATTGTCTGCTGCGGGGTGCGCTTTATGGCCGAAACCGCAGCCATCCTGTGCCCGGACAAAATAGTGCTTCTGCCCAATCTTGATGCCGGATGCCCCATGGCAGATATGGTGACCCCCGAGGCGTTAGTCAAGCGCAAGAAAGAACTTGGCGGCATCCCTGTCGTCACCTACGTCAACTCATCTGCTGCAGTAAAAGCCGTATCTGATATCTGCTGCACCTCCGCCAACGTGATCAAGGTGCTGAACACCTTAAAAGAAGATGAAGTACTCATGACACCGGACCGGAATCTGGCTATGTATGCTGCGGCCAATACCGATAAAAAGGTTCATTTGTGGGAAGGCTACTGTCCCTGTCACAACGATTTAAGTGTTGAAGCGGTCAAGGCATCAAAAGCCGCCCACCCCCAAGCCCTGTTTATAGCCCACCCGGAATGCCCCCCCAATGTGCTTGAACTTGCCGACAGCATCCAGTCCACATCGGGAATGATCCGGTTTGCCGGTGAAAGTTCGGCCGACCAGTTTATCATAGGCACGGAAACAGGATTGATCTACCCCATTTCAAAGGCACACCCTAAAAAAACCTTTTTTCCCGTATCAGATCAATTGGTATGCACAGACATGAAAAAAACGCGATTGCAGGACATTTGGGACTGTCTTGAAAACATGTCAGGAAGGGTGGTGGTCGAAGAAGCGGTCCGTATCAAAGCCCTAGCGGCTGTTAAAAAAATGATTAATATCAAATAGACCTGCTGCCAATCCGTTCCTTTTCAAGGAGCCGTGCATATTCGCCGCCAGCCCGGGAAAGCTCTTCATGGGCGCCCTGCTCAATGATCTGCCCGTCCCTTAACACCAGGATGTGATCACACGATTTTACTGTTGAAAGGCGATGGGCAATAATAATGGACAGGCGCCCTTCCATCAGTTTTTTCATGGCGTCATGGATTTTCACCTCGGACTGGGAATCCATATAAGAGGTCGCCTCGTCAAAGAT
>JAQYWJ010000128.1 GCA_030145005.1 Desulfobacter sp.
AAACTAAAAACGTAAAAGCCTCACAACCACGAGGTTGTGAGGCTTTTAAATTTTTATGCGCCTTGCATCCTGACAACTTTTTGGGCATATGCCCTCTTACGAGCCGTCCAAACACGAGGTTTTCGTTCAGGCACTAATTAATAGTTTTTATCCGCAAACTCTACCCACCCCCCGGTTTTCACCAGGGTTCTATCAAACTCTGAAATAGAAAATTCAAGTGTCAGCTCTTTACCACTGCCATCTGTTACAATAAGGGTATCGTTTTCCACATCTACGCAAAGCTGAGCCTTTTTGCCGGCGCCCAGTTCAAACAGAGTCTGAACTTTTTCGTCGGGCAGTTCAATGGCCATCATGCCGCAATTGAACATATTCTGCCTGAAAATCCGGGCAAAGCTTGGGGCAATCACCACGTTGATGCCGTTGACTTCCAGAGCCCATGGCGCATGCTCCCTGGAAGAGCCACACCCAAAATTGCCCCGGGATACAATCACACGGACATCTTTGAGATCAGTTTCAGGATTAAAGCCCTCCAGTACCAGATCTTCAAGCAGATGGGGTTTTAATGCGGATTTTGAACTTTCCGTCAGATATTTGGCCGGAATAATTTCGTCGGTATTGATATCTGCCCGGTCCAGGCAGAGCATTTGTCCTTTAAAGTCTTTCATAGTCCCTCCCTAATTTTTAAACCGGTCAGAGTGAGTGAGCACACCATGGAGTGCTGTGGCCGCAGCTGTAGCCGGGCTCACGAGGTGAACCATTCCGCCTTTGCCCATTCGTCCGTTAAAATTCCTGTTGGTGGTGGACGCAGCCACCTCCCCTTCGGCCAGGACCCCGTTACTCATCCCAAGACAGGCACCACAGGTGGGGTTGGTTACGCAGAATCCTGCATCCATGAAAGTTTTAATCAGCCCTTCATCCAGTGCCGTACTAAAAATATCCGGCGTGGCAGGAGATACAATGGCCCGGACCCCGGGATTAATTTTTTTGCCTGCCACCTCGGCGGCTGCCTCACGAAGATCCTCTATACGCCCATTGGTACAGGAGCCTATGTAAACCTGATCCACGCGCGTATCGGTCATCTGTGACACCGGTTTAACATTATCCGGTTTAAATCCAAAGGTTGCCAAGGGTTCAAGGTTGCTGACATCAATGGTCTTTGTCTTTGCATAGACGGCATCCGGATCGGAACAAAACTGGGAATATTGTGCCAGGGCATCCTCGGGGGTCTTGAACTCATCCTTAATAAAAGGCCACAGATACTCCACCGTTGTCATATCCGGCAGGCAGAGCCCTGAGGTTGCTCCGGCTTCCACGGCCATATTGGCAAGGGTCATGCGCTGGTCCATGCCCATGGCATCCACCACGGGTCCTGTGAACTCAATGACCATGTTGGTCGCCCCGTTCACTGAAATCTGACGAATCACTTCAAGAATGATGTCCTTGGCGTATACGCCCGGTCGAAGGGTTCCGGTAATTTCAATTTTAAATGTTTCCGGCTGTTTAAAGGTACACACCCCCTTTAAAATTCCCACCTCCAGATCGGTGGTGCCCACGCCTGCGGCAAAGGCACCAAATGCCCCGTGGGTACAGGTATGGGAGTCACCCATAATAATGGTGAATCCGGGACGGACAAACCCTTTTTCAGGAAACAGAGCATGACAGACCCCGTTCTGGCCGATATCAAAGAAATCTTTTAGGTTGTGGCGAATGGCCCAGTCCCGCATAATTTTTCCCTGCATGGCGGTTTTGGAATCTTTGGCCGGTGAAACATGATCAATCACCGCCTTGATTTTATCCGGATCAAACACCCGGTCTTTTCCCCTTGCAACCAGGTCCTGGATCGCAATCGGGGTGGTAATTTCATGACAGAAAACCCGGTCCAGGCGCAGCACGCTGACATCCCCGAAGGGTTTGTCCACCAGATGGGTGTCAAAAATTTTCTCAGCAATTGTTTTTCCCATGGCACTCTCCATTATTTATTATTATTTCCTTCACCAAAATAATCTTCACCATCCGCCGGCGTGACAATCCAGTAGGCCTGAAACAGATCTTCACCCGTATTTTTAATCACATGGGGTATCTGAGACGAAAAAGACAGGGCATCTCCGTCACTGATATCGTAGACATCCCCGCCGTAAATTAACTGGCCAAAACCGTTAACCACAATCCCCAGTTCCCTGCCAAGATGGCCGTCATGCTCATCCCCCCGCTGCTGTCCCGGTGAAAGCTCAAGAAAAAAGGCGGAAAACGAGTGGTTACCTTTGGATTGACTGAGTCCGCACAGGGTTTCATATTTAAAACCCTTGCGCTGGTAAACCCGGCGCTGGTCCTTTTTTATAATCTCCACCCGGTTCATGGTTTCATAATCTTTAAAAAACTTCTCCGGAGAGACCCCGTAAACTTCCAGCAATTCCAGCAGGGTATCCAGGGACGGGGATATGCGGTTGCGTTCAATCTGGGACAACAGACTTGAACTAACCCCGGCTTTTGTTGCCACATCTTTGATGGTCAGATGCCGTGAATTTCGAATGGCCCGCAGCAACGGGCCCAGTTTGATTTTCATTTATTCACCAAGTTCAGTATTTCTAATTTAGATTAAAGAATACTAAATTTTTTCTTGGTGTCAATACTTTTTAACTGAACCACGGAAAGCACGGAAGGACACGGAGATGAGTTTGATTTTTGAAGAAGAGACTTATGTTATTCGTGCTGCTGTCTTTTTTGGCAGTCATCCAAAAGTACAAATTGAGTGCTTTGCGCTCTAACTTTCAGTGCTTTCAGTGCCTTCCGTGGTTATAAAAAAAATTTGATGCAAGATTTTGTATCCCTTGTGACCTCTTTTATCAAACACTATTGTTTGAGTAACTATAATCCAGAAGCCCCTGGCGTTGGTATTGTATGAGCAGTGATTCCAGGGCCGAAAGGTCGGACAATTCCACGACCAGTTCATGGGTGACCCTCTCTTGATAATCCGTTCCGGCAATTGTGGTCTTCAAGGCACTGATGCGGTTTAAAAATGAATCGTTCAGACTATAATCCAGACAGATTTGAAACGATTCCGTTTTCACCAGCCGAACAAGGGGGGCCTGGTCAACGGCTTCGCCCACAGCCAGGGCATAGGCCTCAATTAAACCTCGAACCCCGAGCTTCACCCCGCCGTAATACCGGGTAACAACCGCCGCAGTACAGGTCATATGATGGGATAAAAGCGTGTTGAGCATGGGCTTTCCGGCCGTACCCGGCGGTTCACCCGCATCTGAGCAATGACTGATCTGTCCGCAATCGCCCACCACATAAGCCCAGCAGTTATGGGTGGCGGTTTTGTGTTCTTTGGAGACGTTGGAGATAAATTCCTTTGCCCCTTCAATGGTATCAGCATAGCTGATCCGACAGACAAACATGGAGCGCTTAATTTTTATTTCCGCCCGACGAACGGGATCGGACATGGAGCGCCCCACGGAATAAAAAACCGGTTTTTCACAATCCGTATTCATGGATCATGATATAGTACAAATCAAACTCAAATAAAAGGCCGAATATGGTCGTAAGATTGAGAACAATCTTACCTATAGTGAAGGGTAAAGGCTTTAATCATCAATTTTCTGAACCTCTGGATATACGCCGATGTATTCCGGTCCGGAGCCGCTGCTTTGTTATCCCAGTCCACGTAAATCATAGACACAATTTTGCCATCCACAAATACGGGGAAAATGCCGAATCCCTTTACCGAAAATGGACGGGCTATATTTTCCATGTACCAGGAAGGAATCTGCCGGCGGGAAAACTCTTTTTTAGTATCTTTGACAATGATATCGGTTTTCCGGTCGATGGCGTTGTTGAAAATGCCCGATGCCGGTTCAATTTTGAATCCCATGGCTTTACCGAATCCATCCGTTCGTTTTTCCTCCCGGACAAACCGGGGCACCATGGAGTTGGTCTCTTTTTTTCTGATACTGATAACGATCCGGTTAAAATAAAAGCACTGCGCCATGGTGTCGATTAGCCGGGTAAAAATTTTATGGATACTCAAGCCCTTATCTAACGCCGCTTCCACACGCCTGATACCCAGATCCAGTTCTCTTTTGTTTTTTATCTCCGGATCATTTTTTACAGGTGTGGTTAACACAGGATCAATGCCTAGCGTTTCGGCATGCCTAGTCACCCGATCCAAGGCCGTACAAGTCAACGCCAGTGCCTGCCGGGCATCAAAATCCAAAATGCCACGGTACTTATCCACAAGTTTACCTGCGGCATCAAGGGCGATACCTTCATTTTCCGGCGCAGGGATATTGCATAATTCATAAACAAAGGCACACAGATATCTGGCTTCTTCTTTTGGGGCAATCTTCAGACTCTGTCCGGCAGTCAAAGTAACCGGCCGCATGGCCTGGACAATTTTCTGGGGGAAATTAAACTTCAAAGCAATCATCTGTCCGAGTTCAAAATAGGTTAAGCCTAAAATCATTTTAGCCGCAGTTTCCCTTGATAGCCCGTCTTCTTCCAAGGCGACCTCCACCTTAATGTAAGTATCCGGGTCCAGAAGCGCCACCAGGTATTCTCCCAGCTCATACAACATGGCTGAAACGGGGAAGGCATCCGAAGCCGGGCCTCTTTCCCTTTCAATCTGCCTGGCAACAGCACTCCGATGAAGGCTTCTGAGCATTTTATCCTTCAAAAGCCGGGAATTTGCCCTTGACTTCATCATTTCAAAAATCTGAAGCCCGGCGGCCAGATCCCGGATTTCATCAGTACCCAATATGATCATGGCCTCGGAGATGGTTGAAATACCTTTGTTTGAAAACCGCCGGTAAAATGAGGAATTCACAAGTTTCAGCACCTGTGCGGTCAAACTCAGGTCATTAAGAATCACCCGGGCAATATCCCCTGCAGAGGAATAATTCATATTCAGTATTTGATTAACGTTGTTAATCTGTTGGGAAAAGGTTAAAAGGGCCTCCCTGCCCCGCATTCTTTTTATAATACCACTTAAGTAGACCCGATAATCCTTTGGGTCCGAACGCATGCTTCCCTGAAATTTTTCCGGGACACCCTCATCTCTTTCGAGCAACTCCTCGATGCAGATAACGTCCAGATCAATACCGGTATGGGAGGAATCCCTGTTGCCCATTCATACTCCATGTTAGGGCCATGAAAACAATAAAATCCATCATATGGTTTGTCTTTTTACCCGTCTTCTTCGTTGCATCAATAGGCATTCAATATGCTCCCATTGATGCGCCTTGAATACGGGTAAAAATCCTTCGCCCTATTTGTGGATTTTAAAATTTCCATGGCCCTTAAAACTTGACTTGAAAATAATAAAAAATCGTTCTTATAATATCACTTAATCTTAGACATTTTGTGTTATCTTTTCAAATAATTTAATCTTCTCATAAAACCGGGACAGGCCATGCACGATTCTTCAGCACCCACAGAAAATACCCTGGCTGCCAAACTCCTTAGGATGAAAGCGGCCTTTTCCAACTACAACGTGGTGAGAATGCGTGAGGCGTTGCGTTACCTTTCAGGCCCGAAACTTGAACTTTTTATCAAAATTCCTTTTCTCATCCACATTAACCATCCGCAATTTCCGGGGTATGTGCCTGAACCGCCTGAGGCCTGCGGCATCTATAATTTTAAGAATTCGGGATTTTACAAAGCGGCGCTGGACATAGAAAAGATACCCCGGGATATTCTCGAAACTGAAACAGACATCAAAAATCCCTGCGTACTTGGTTTTTACCACATCGGTTCTTTAGGGACCTTTACCCAGTCGGCCCAGTCAGATTTTGATTACTGGGTCATCATTGACAAAACATGCTTTACGGAACAACGATACTACAACCTTGAAAAAAAACTTAACCACATCGTTAAATTTTCCAGGGAAAACTTTGATCAGGAAGTGACGTTTTTCATCATGGATCAGGCCGATATCCGGAAAGACTGCTATGCCGGGTTTGAAGCACCTGAAACAATGATTGCCCCCAAGCTGTTCCTCAAAGAAGAGTTTTACCGGACATTTTTAATGATTGCCGGTAAGATCCCGCTGTGGACCATTTTGCCGGCAAATATGCAGCGGGGAACATACGACCGCCTGGTTGGATACCTGTTCCGGCAGCCTGAACCGGCTTTTTTATTAAAAGATTTTATTGATCTTGGAAAGGTGGAAATGCCGTCCGTCAAAGACATTTACCAGGGCATCCGCTGGCATATCTGCAAATCAAAAGAAGATCCTGTCAAGGCCCTGCTTAAGGCCACCATGATCCTTTCCCACACAACGGACGAGAAAGATAGCGCCATGCTCCTGTGCGACGAACTCAAGCAGAAATTTGCAAAAGCAGGCATTGACGACTGCGAAAGTGATCCATATAAAATTGTGTTTGATAGGGTGCTGCACTACCA
>JAQYWJ010000129.1 GCA_030145005.1 Desulfobacter sp.
ATTACCGTCTTTAAAATGGCAGTCCCCTTCCAGACAGGCCGCTATACATACACCGTCAGCCCCTTTTTCAAGGGCTTTCATCAGGTGAATGGCATCCACTTTGCCGGTGCAGGGAACCCGTATGATTTTTACATTGGACGGATATGAAATCCGCTTGGTGCCGGCCATATCTGCTGCGGTATATGCACAATAATGACAGCAAAAGGCCACAATTTCCGGTTCAAAATTATCCATTAGTTTTACCTCTCAAATAAACCATCAAGTTTAGCCATTATCTGATCATCTTCCCAGGCCCTTAACTGAATGGCCTTGGCCGGACACTCGGCAGCACAGATACCGCAGCCGCGGCACTTGGCCGGATCAATTTCTGAGTGCCGTTCATCATTTATAAAAGGAACATCATAAGGACAGGCTCTAACACAGACAAGACAGACCGCGCACATGACCGGATCAACCGTGGCATAGGCAGCCCCCAGAGTAATCTCTTTATTGGCCAGCATGGTTCTGGCCCTGCCTGCAACGGCATGGGCCTGGGTGATGCTTTCACGGATCACCTTGGGAGAGTGGGCCGTACCGGCCAAAAAGAACCCGTGAAGCGCCATGTCAACGGGTTTGAGCTTCACATGGTCTTCCAGGAAAAAACCGTCTTCGGTTTTGGGCAGATGGAACAGGCTGCATAGTTCGTTGTTGGTATCCGCGTCGGCAACAAAACCGGTGCTTAAAGCCACGCAGTCGGCTTCAATCTCAATGTCCTGTCCCAGGATGAAATCATGGGCACGGACAATGGTCTTGCCCGCTTCTTCCCGGACAACCGGACGGTGCTCCAAGTCAAAACGAATGAACTTCACACCTTTATCCCGGGCCGTTTTGTAATAATCTTCCCAGAAGCCGTAAGTCCGGATATCCCTGTAAAGCACAAACACTTCAATATCAGGGTTTACTTCCAGAAGACGCAGGGCATTTTTAACGGCTGCCTGGCAGCAGATCCGTGAGCAGTTGGGATTATCCGCTTCCCTGGAACCGGCACATTGGATCATGACCACCTGTTCCATAGCCTTGATTTTACTTTCATCGTTTTCAAGGATGCCGTCAAGATCAAGCTGGGTCATGACGTTGTCGAGTTCGCCTAAGCCATATACGGCAGGACGGTTGGGCTTTGCACCTGTGGCAAGGATGGTAACGCCATGATCAATCTGTTCACACGCATTGCCCGCGCCGGTTTCAATGCCGGTAGTAAAGTTTCCGGGCACACCTGAGTGTTCAGCAACGACTGTGTCAGTAAACACCTTGATATTTTCATGGGCAGACACCTTGTCCACAAGATCCTTGACAAAGGCTGCCACATCATCACCTTCGATGGTTTGAGACAAATTCAATGCCTGGCCGCCCAGTACCGGAGCCTTGTCCACCAGATAGGTGAGGGTGCCCTGGTCAGCCAGTTCAAGGGCAGATGTCATACCGGTTACACCACCGCCCACAACAAGAGCATTCTGGCTTGTGGGAAGCATATTTTCAGTCAGAGATTTTGCCTTTCTGACACCGGAGATACCCATCTGAACCAGCTTAAAGGCTTTTTCGAGGGATTTGGCCGGGGCGTCATTATGTACCCAGGCATTCTGATCTCTTAAGTTAACAAGCTCAAGCAGGTAGGGGTTGAGGCCTGCGCGTCTGAGCATGTCCTGGAACATAGTCTCCTGAATCCTTGGGGAACCGGCACCAATAACCACACGATTCAGGTTATGTTTCTTGATCAGGCCTTCAATCTTTTCCATGGACTCAAAGGAACAGCCCAGTTTAAACGCCTCTGCCACGGCCACGTCAGGGTTGGTTTTGGCATTTTCCAGAATTTTATCAATATCCAGTGCCTGACCGATTTCTCCGTCACTGTCAACAACAAAGAAACCGATTTTGGGATCTTCGCCTTCAACATCTCTTTGGGGCGGATAGAGGCCTGCTGATTCATCGACCCATTCCTCACTCTCCAAGGCCACGCCTGCTATGGAGGCGGCAGCTGACGCCTGAACCATGGTTTCGGGAATATCTTTGGGGCTTTCAAAAACACCGCAGACATACACACCGTCTTTGGAGGTCGTCACAGGATCCATGGTGCCGGATTTGGCAAAATTATGTTCGTTTAAATCAATGCCGAGTGTTCCGGCCAGATCAATGATTTTCTGGCTGGGCCTGAAACCGGTGGAGAGTACAACCATGTCAAATTCCTCTTTTTCCATGGCTGACAGCTCTTCTCTGGCATAGGTGATCTCAAGCGATTTATCAGGCAGTTCAATGACGGTATGGGGCTTGCAGCGGATTAAACGGATACCGAAATCTTCTTTGGCGCGATTGAAGTACTGCTCGTAATCCTTACCAAAGGTCCGCATATCCATAAAGAAAATGGTGGTTTCAATATCATCACCAAAACGCTCCTTGGTCACCATGGCCTCTTTAAGGGCATACATGCAGCAGACACTTGAGCAATAGGGAACATCATTTTCGTTAATGCCCCTGGATCCCACACACTGTATCCAGGCAACTTTTTTCGGCCGCTGCTGGTCTGATTTTCTTACCAGATTGCCCTGAAAAGGGCCGGATGCGGACATAATCCGTTCATATTCAAGACCGGGAAGAACATTATCAAAATTACCGCCGCCGTAATTATCCAGAACACTTGGATCAAACAGATCTGCGCCTACACTTAGGACAACAGATGCGACATTGATCTGGATTTCCTGCTCACTGTCATCGGGCACAATGGCCCCGGCTTTACAGGCAGCCTTAAGCGCCTCGACATCATCTATCTTTTCCATATCAATGGAATAAGCATAGGGTGTAGCCTGGGGATACCGCATACAGGTAGGCGCCCTGGGATCAAGTCCCGGGTTAAACCGAACGGCTTCTGGAAATTTTTTCAAACACTCACCACAGGCTGTACATTTGTCAATGTCAATGAACCGGGGAGCGGTTTTTAATGTGGCCGTAAAATCACCGGCCTCTCCGGACAGGCCGGTTAGCTCTGTCATGGTGCTGATCTCAAGAAACTTTTCCCTGTTTGTTGCGGACAGATGGGGAGAAACTGTACATAAATCGCAATTGTTGGTTGGAAAAGTGCGGTCCAGCTGGGTCATTAATCCACCAATGGCATAGTCGGAATCAATGAGCAGGACCTTTTTCCGGGACTCGGAAAGATCAAGGGCCGCCTTGATGCCGCCAACGCCACCGCCAATGACGAGCACGCGTTTTTCGTCTTGTTTAATTTTTTGCATGTGTAACCTTAACGTTATCAGTTAATATCCATGTGTATCCATCTCCTGTAAACGTGTATCATATACAAAACAGGCAATGGATGCTTTCTTGCCTAGATCATCAACGGATTGTGCCAATACCCTGCTGTACAGCGCTGCAGACAGAAGTGTATTTGTATCTGTATGACAACGTTGTAACAGCGAAATGGTCATAAAATTGTCGACTGCGGGTATCACAAAAAGGACTATTGATATTTTCAAAAGAAATTATCGGAACAGCGAAATTCTTGAGAACAAGTTTTTTTCGAAAACTCATAGCCAATATCCCTATCTTATTTAATGCTGCTCGATCTGGCATTGAGCAGTCAAAATTAGGTACCCTCAAGGCACGGTGGAACTGCTATCTACCTATATTTTATTTAACCAAAGATTCTATAGCAGATAATAAATCACATGTAAAATGATTACTTATTAATGCTGTAACAGCCTTGCAAATCTTTGTTTGAAGGACTACATTATTGAAAAAATAACAACTCTTTTGTATTTTAGATAGTTGCTTGTCAATTTCATCCATGTTGCCGAGACAAAAATAGCGGCATGCGTATTATGGAAAAATAAGATAGTCCAAAACCAGCCCATAAAATTTTGAACCCTGGCCTTGTCGGACAGGCAGGAAAACCCATCCAAGTTGGAAAGCACAATTTCGGCATATGCCAATGCACCACTCATATCCGGGATACCATGAAAACTCGTTGGACGGCGCTGATCTTTCACAACAACCGGGCGCTGTGGCAAAACAACCGATCTCAAATACATATCCGGCCGGATTAGCAAAGGTCTGGGAAAACCCATGTTCCGTATGGACGGCAAATTCAGGTTTTGTCACAAATGCATTGCAGTTTTTGCACAAAAAGACCGGCTCTATAGTAGTTTGAGCATCAGGTATACCTTTTTCCTGTGTTTGCCGGTCTGTTTTTTTACAAATTAATTCTACCGTCATGTGTTTTTTTGTCTTTATCTATATAATATAAGGTAGCACCTACCGGGGCAAATGAAAGAAAAAGGATGTTGATCCAGGGCACAAGAAACAACAGGCCGAAGCCAATGTGGAAAAATAAATTCTTCCTTAAGAATTTAAACCGCTCTTTAAACGGCACCATGCGTCTGGCAGGGACAAGATCTGTATTGTCCCAAGCCAGAAAAATACCTGCCACCACCGATGAGATGGCTATAATGGCAAGACTTAAAGGAGTAAACAGCCCCATAATCATCAGGGCAACCGATATCAGTACAGGCACCACCGCTCTGGGAATTTCCTGGCGAATCAGATACAAAAACAACCCGAATATGGATGTATCGGCACCCGGGGCTTCCTGTCCAAGCACCATTCGCTCTGTGATCCGGGACATGTAATCCATGATGAAAATACAGAAAAAAACCTGGGAAATCAGATAGGCTGCCAGCATGGAAAATGCCATCAGAATAAATGTCAGAATCCAGGAGACAATGTGCCACAGCCAGATCAACCACCGGGACTCGGGCATCTGCCATATCATGGAAAAAATGTCATTGTGCCAGTAAAGCACCATGCCGGACAAAACAAGGGTCAACAGCAAGACCACTGCAAATCTTATCAGTCCGAGAATTAAAAGTGACGGTGTTCTTAACGCCAGGGTCACACCCTTAATATTGTATTGAATGCCTGCAATAAATCCCATGTGTTTTCTCCTTAAAATCCTAAACTTTTATTTTGTGATTGAACGAAAAATCACCCATCTGCGCCTTGCATCCATGCAACGTTGTAGCATGCGCGCCTCTATCGAGCCGCCCAAACACGTTTTTTTGTTCCGGCTCTATTTTTATTTTCCAATTGAAACATACCTGGAGCGTGCGTATATTAAATACCATTTTTACTATAACTTGCCGTATTTTTCAATTTTACAAAGGGCTTTTGCATTGAAAACAGTTTATGTGGATGGAAAATTTCTGCCCTGGGATAAAGCGATGATTCCTGTGGATGATTTGGCCGTACTCAGGGGCTATGCAGTTTGCGACGTTATCAGAACCATTGGGGGCAGTCCCTACTGCCTTGATGCGCATGTTGACCGACTTTGGTCCTCGATCACCAAAATAGGTCTTACACCGATATGGACCAAAGAAGAGATCAAGGAAATTGTTTTTAAAGTACTTGAAAAAAATCCCCAGATGGATGAGGCCAATATCCGCATCCTTGTGACGGGGGGATCCAGCCCTGATTTCTTCAGTCCGGCGGATAATCCCAGACTGATTGTTCTGGTAACTGATATTCCAGCCCTGCCTGCCCATTGGTACACAAAAGGCGTAAAGGTGATCACCTTTGTCCAGCAGCGTGCCCTCCCCGATGCCAAGGCCACCAATTACATCCCTGCTGTTCTGGCTTTGAAAAAAGCAAAGGCTCAAGGCGCTGTGGAGGCTTTGTATATGACCCCGGACAAAATGGTTCTCGAAGGCACCACCAGTAATCTGTTTGCCCTAATTGAAGACACCTTGGTCACACCGGGAAAAGGAGTACTCAAGGGCATTACCCGCAAAACCGTCCTGACCCTTGGGAAAAAGCTGTTTCCCGTATCTGAACAGGACCTTCCCCTGGACACCCTGCTGTCTGCGTCTGAACTGTTCATCACCGGAACCAACAAAGGCATCGTGCCTGTGGTTCAGGTGGATGACCATATTATCGGCACGGGCATGCCCGGCCACGGCACCAAAGCCTTAATGTCGGCAATGGCAGATCAGCGAGGTGGAGCGTGTAATTAATCGTCCGTCGTTTGATGATTTAGGCCTGAGGTCAGAATTCTGGTAGGAGGTGGCTTACCGCCACCCCCTCCCTACAGAACGGCACGTACCGGCCAGGTATACCGCTCTTCGATTAGCAACCGAAAGGCAGTTCGCGAGTTTTCTGTCTTTTGGCATGAAGAAAGTATAATCCCTGCTTTTTGAACCATGTCATGTTCATTAAACATTATACCGACTTTTCATAACCTATTGATTTTACTGGTAAATTAGTTTTTAAGGGTCTAATAAAATCAAATGGTTAGTTTAAATCGGTATAATGTCTATTACAAATCGGGTTCCTTTTCGGTTCACTGATTGCCATTTGTTCCTCCGCATCCAAAT
>JAQYWJ010000130.1 GCA_030145005.1 Desulfobacter sp.
TTCAATGGCAAACCCTTGGCGCCGATAGCAGGGAAGCCCATGATTCACAGGGTTTATGAGCAAGCTATTAAGGCAAAAAATATCGAGAGGGTAATCGTTGCAACTGATGACGACCGCATACTCAAGTTGGTTGAAGGGTTTGGCGGAGAGGCGATCATGACATCCGGCAATCTCAGGTCCGGAACGGACAGGGTTGCTGAAACAGCCAACCTTCTAAACCTTGGTCCCGACGAAGTCATTGTCAACATTCAAGGGGACCAGCCCCTTTTCGAATCCGAATGCCTTGATCAGTTGTTGGCACCCTTCCAGGCGGATTCTGAACTGACCATGTCCACCCTTGCGGTAAAGCTCAAGGACAAGGATGCCGCCCAGGACCCAGGAAACGTCAAAGTAACATTTGATAAAAACGGTTTTGCCCTCTACTTTTCACGGTCGCAGATCCCATATGTAAGAGACGAAGGCACAGCGGCCGATATCTACAAGCACCTGGGATTCTATGCCTACAAAAAAAGCTTTTTGGATGCCATCTCCGCGCTTCCCCATTCCACCCTGGAATCCGTTGAAAAACTGGAGCAGCTCAGGGTGCTGGAGTACGGTTATCGAATCAAGGTGGTCATCACCGGACATGACTCTCCGAGTGTCGATCGGCCCGAAGATATTCCGCCCATTGAAAAGCGTATTCGGGCGAAGTAACCGTGTCAAAAATTCATACAATGATCCATGGCTCCTACGCCTTCGGCTGCCGGGGCCGTCTGAGCGCCACAAGTCTGGATCTGCTGATTGATATGTTTCAATCCCCCTCAACGGAAGAAACAGCGATGCTCGAAGGAAGGGTCCGCCCCCGGTTCGCGGCCCTCCCGGAGGCAGGCCCCGTTGTGATAAAGGCGTATAAACGGGGAGGCCTGATCTCCCGGATCAATAAAGACCGGTATTTAAAAATCGGCCGGTTTCGGTCCCAACGAGAGTTCGATTTTCTGATCGCTGCAGGAAAAGCCGGGGTCAGGGTGCCTGTCCCCGTGGCATATGCAAGCACGGGGTCTCCGTTCTATAAAGCATGGCTGATAACAAAAAAGATAAACAAACACCGCTCTTTTTCAGGATTATGCCGAAGAGACCCGGAAAAAGCCATGGCCCTTATGCCGGAAATTTCACGCAACATAAACAGTCTGATAAGAAACAGAATTCATCATGTGGATCTTCATCCGGGAAACATTCTCCTGGATGGCAACAACACGATTTTCATCATTGATTTCGACAAAGCCTGCCGGTATTCAAAAAATAAAACCAGGCTGGCCAAGGCCTATCAAAACCGATGGACACGGGCTGTTCACAAATATAAACTGCCGGAACGCCTATTGGCCCTGGAATTAGATTAGGCATTATGCATGTTTTTGGGGATTGAGGGTACAGCATGAAAATTTTACTGATAAAACTCGGCGCGCTAGGTGATGTCATCAACACCTTTCCTCTTGTCGTCAATCTGAAAGAACATTTTACCGCCGAGATTGACTGGCTGGTCGCGCCCTTGAGCTACCCCCTTGTTGCCAACCATCCCTGTGTGGACAACGCCATCCTGTTTGACAAAAAGCGATGGAGACACTCCCTGCCCAGGACACTCAGGGAGATGCGGGCAAAAAAGTACGACGTTACCCTGGATCTCCAGCGCATTCTTAAATCAGCGCTTTTTGCCATGGCCTCCAGAAGCGCCCGCCGCATCGGGTTCAACAAAGAACGATGCAAAGAGCAGACATGGCTGTTTCCCTTTGACCGGATACCGCCCTCGGATCCCCAGGCCCATATGATCAACCAGTATTTTGAGTTCTCCGCCCATATGGGAGTTCCCCGAGGAGGGGTATCCTGGATGATTCCGCGGACATCAAAAAAAGTGCCGGGCCTGCCGGAAAAATACATTGTACTCAATATCGGTGCATCAAGAATAGTCAAACTATGGCCACCGGACCATTTTGCAATCCTTGGAGACCTGATTGACAAAAAATTCCATCTGCAGCCGGTTCTCACAGGCGGTCCCGGCGATATTCATTTGGCAAAGCGGATTATGGACAACGTGAACTGCAACATCATTGATCTTACCGGCAGGACATCAATTCCCCAACTGGTTGAGGTGATCGCCGACGCCAGGTGTGTGATCACCTGTGATACCGGCGCCATGCACCTTGCCTCTGCCCTTGGAACCGATCTGGTGGCGCTCTTCGGATCCACCGACCCGAGACGTACCGGCCCTTTTCGCGGCAGGGTTATCCAAAAAAAGGAGTTGCCCTGTGTACCGTGCAACCGACGGAAATGTGATGATCCCCAATGCATGAAAGCCATCACACCGGAAGATGTTTTAGATGAGCTTGAATCACTTTTACAGAAAGAAAGACTATGCCTGATCCCAAAGTAACCCTGCTGATCCCAAACTACAAGACACCCGAGTTAACCAAACTGTGCCTGCGCCTCATCCGCAAACACACGGATCCGGGCCTGATCCGGGTTATTGTCATTGACAACGATTCGAAGGATGCGTCCCTGGAATATCTGCGCTCCCTCACCTGGATCGAACTGATTGAAAGAACCGTGATCCCGGGTGAAAGCCCCTCTCTGTCTCACTCAAGGGCCCTGGACCTTGCCCTTGAACGGGTAAAGACCCCCTATGTGCTGTCAATCCATACAGACACCTTGGTCCGGCACCCCGACTGGTTAGCGGTTCTGCTTTCCGAAATAGAAAAAGATCCGAACATTGCCGGTGTGGGGTCATGGAAACTTGAAAAACCCCCTTCCCTTGGAAAAAGAGTCTGGAAATTGATTGAACTTCCCATGAGAGCCGCCGGACACAGGATTAAAGGAAATGAAAAAAAATTCAGGGAGGTTGAACGCCAGAAAAACAGCCGGTACTACAGCCTGTTTCAAAACAACAGCGAAGACCTGAACACCAACGGCAATCGTTATTTTTACCTCCGAAGCCATTGTGCCCTCTACCGCATGGACCTGATCAAAAAGTACAATCTTACCTTTACCGGCGGAGAAGAAACCGCAGGCCATCAGATGCACTGCCTGCTGACGGAAAAAGGACACCGGATGATCTTTCTTTCGGCAAAATTCCTGAGCAACTACCTGGTTCATCTCAACCATGCCACCATGATCCTGAATCCGGAACTCGGTTCCAGCAGTAAAACCATTCGAAAGGGATTGAAACGGTGTGAAAAAGAGCTTAAACGCTTGGATTCCGGGAAAATTTTAAACGAAAACCCCCTTGACTTTTGATTCCCCAAAAAAGGTGGACACATCATTAATACATTATTTGGTCAAAAAAGCTTCCTGTCGGACAATTTAGATGAAGCGTCATTGAACCGGCTCTGCCTTTGGATACCCATAGCGGCTTCCCTGTGCGTAAAACTGATTCTGTTATCGTTTCTGCACCAGGGCGCCGTCAATATGGACGGCACTCTGTACATAAACGCAGCCAGACACTTTGCGGCAGGCGACATGGCTGCAGGCCTTGCCCTCTATCCAATGCCGGCCTACTCCCTGTTGATCGCCTTGACTCACACGATCATCCCGGATTGGATCAGCGCAGCCTATTTTATTTCCATCACCAGCATAGTTCTTGCCACAATCCCTCTCTACCATTTGACAAAAAACCTGTTCGGTGTGAAAGCAGCGTTCTGGGCCTGCCTGATTTTCGCTCTTCTGCCCAAGATGAACCAATGGTCCCTTTATGTGAGCCGGGATCCGCTGTTTTTATTGATAGCCGCCTGGTTCGTCCTTGTCGCACTGAAATCAACCCGGGAAAAAGGCCTGTTACTGTTTGGAGCCACATTCTTACTGGCATGGACCGCCATCCTCATCAGGATCGAAGGACTGATTTTTATATTTTTCTACGCTGTCATCCTGATCCGTCAAGCCGTTACGGCCGACGAACCCAAGGGGCGTCATTATTTAAAGCTTTTGATCTGGCTTTTTCCCCTTGGAGCCGGTCTGATGTCACTGGGTATCACGGGCGTTCAAGGTATTGGTGTAAACCGTTTCGACCAAGTATATAGATGGATGGCCCCCCTGTTCAACGGCAAATTCCTGAACTTATATTCCCAAATTTACAATTTTTTATCAGAGGCTGAAAATCACCCGCCCTTTTCCGGCTGGCATTACAATTTCGCGGCACTTGCAAGACACTATCTGCTGATCATCTATATGATGGGGATAATACAGGTGCTGCTGAAAATAATCTCACCCCTCTCATTCATCCCCCTTTACATGGCGCTGAAAAGACCTTTCCCTCAGCAAGGAAAATGGATGCTCTGGTTAGGCGCCATGTTTATCGCAGCAGTTTACTATTCCCTGTTAACCAGGGATTTTATCGCGACCCGTTTTTTAATGATGCCGGCATTCCTGCTGCTTCCATGGATTGGGGCCGGCACAAACGCCCTGTGGATCAAGGCAACCGCGACGTCCTATAATCTCCGGCCCCGGATCCTACTGGCCTCTCTAATACTGCTACCTGCAGTGTTGACGCTCAGCCTGCCCCGTTCCAATGACAATACGATCCCCAAGGCAGTGGCGTGGCTGTCAAAAAACAGCACGGTTGAAAAGGTCAACATTGCAACCAACGCCAAAAAAGTGCCTTTTTATGCCGGTCTGGAAACAGACAACAATCCGAACTGGACCGTGGCTGTTTACAAAAATAAAAATTACATGAAAATTGAATCTTTTGCCATGAATCAAAACGCAAATATACTGATCCTGAGAAAAAACCACAGGAAACATAAAAAGATGCCCGCCTTCAATCATTTTAATAAAATCGCCGGATTTGAAACTAAAAGTGAGATAACAACCATCTACGCCCGAACCCCTTAGCCAAAAGGTTGTACCATGAAAAAACAACCCTATATTTTATTTCTTTCCAAAAGCCAGTCAAGCGCATCAACACGGTACAGGAGCTTGAACTACTTTCCCTTTCTAAAACAGGAAGGCCTGAACCCCGTTCACATGAACCCCAAAGGCAGCCTTTTCCATAAAATAGCCGTGCTCAGGGAGGTCATGAAAGCGGATGTGGTAGTCGTTCTGCGCAAGACCTTTTCTTTTCCCTTTCGCCGCCTTGTTCAATTCCTGTCAATAAAGCTTGTCTTTGACTTTGATGATGCCATCTTTGCAAAGAGCAGCGGCGGTTCATCAAAACTTCGAATGGACAGATTTAAATCCATGCTGGCAAAGGTCGACCATGTCTGGGCGGGAAACCGGTATCTTGCCGAAAACGCCGAGCAATGCACCGATTCGGTTGAGATTCTACCCACGGCCGTGGATCTCACCCGCTATAAAACCACTGAAGCCAAACCTGACAACAGTATTGATATTGTATGGATCGGCAGTTCTTCCACCAGGAAATATCTGGAGGATCTGATCCCAATACTGGAAAAATTAGCTGAAAAAGCACCCCATGTCCGACTTAAAATCATTGCGGATTTTGACCTGGATACCACCCTTCTCACCACAGTGCCCGTACAATGGAGCAATGAGAACGAAACCTGTGAACTAGGCGCCAGCCATATCGGCATCGCTGTCATGTCCGACGACCCATGGTCCAGAGGAAAATGCGGATTAAAGGTGTTGCAGTATATGGCCGCGTCCCTGCCGGTGGTGGTATCCGATGCCGGGGTTCACCGAGAAATTGTGGACCATGGAAAATCAGGATATCTTGTGAAAGATGAATCCGAATGGCTCTCCGCCCTGACCCGGCTGATCAATAACGAACCGCTCAGGCGCTCCATGGGCGAGCACGGACGTGGGATTGTCGCGGCCCGGTACAGCTATGCCACAACGGCCGGACAAATGATCGGCCGGCTTAAATCTTTTCTACAAAAGGCGTGCTGATTCCTCAGCCCATCCCCTTTTCTTCTATTTTAATGAATGGAAGAGACGGGCAATTTCAGGCAGGCGGGTCCAATTTTTCATGAACCGTTTTACATCCTTGCGGCGGGCTCTGGCAAAGCGGGCCTTGTTTTTGTGGACAACCATACTGTCAAGATCGATTAAAAACGCCTTGCCGTCATGAATCATAATATTTGTGGCTTTCATGTCTCCGTGGCTTGCCTGGAGGGTTTCAAGCCGTTCAAACATGCCAAGAATCTGTTGTGGCAGATCATTGTTATCCTTGAACGGGGTCTCCTGAAAATATTCCCGGGCGCTGATGCCCTCAATGTAATCACAGATCAGCCAGGCCCGGTTTCTAAAGGGCCCCAGGCGCACCTCTTTCAGAGCAATGGGTTTTGGTGTCCTGATCCCATATTCCAGAAGCAGGTGGCCGCTGTACCATGACCGGTCCGCACGGCTTTTTTTAAAGGCCAGCCGCAATCCATGGAAAAAATTTTTCACATTATAGCGTTT
>JAQYWJ010000131.1 GCA_030145005.1 Desulfobacter sp.
CGTTTGTGTCCAAGCTGGATGCGGACGCATGTTTTTTTGACAAACTTTGCATTCACTGTTTTTTTCAGTACAGTTTCAATGTCAGTTAAGGCACGGGTCATATGGTCGGGGGAAAACTCCAGAACCAGTACATCCGGGGTAACATCCAAACGTTTGACCCCGGCCTTGATGGCAAAAATTCTAAGCATAATTTTCAGCAGCATGTTTTCAGCAGGTTTTGGCAGTTTGCCATACCGGTCCACCAGCTCTTTTTTCATGTCGGCGATATCTGATACCCGGGTCAGCCTTGACAGTCTTCGGTAAATTGTCAGACGCTGCTCCACCGATTCGATGTAATCATCGGGGAATCCCGATGACATGGATGCGTTGATTTCAGGTTCCAGGGGCTCGGTTACATGCTCGCCCTTCATATCTTTGACTGCGTAGTCCAAAAGTTTAAGAAACATATCATAGCCCACGGCTGCAATATGACCGGACTGGGAGGCGCCTAACGCGGTACCTGCTCCGCGAATCTGAAGGTCCTTCATGGCAATCTGGAATCCGGACCCAAGATCCCGGTGTTCCATGAGGGCTGCCAGCCGTTTTCTGGCATCCTTGGTAAGCCGGGACTCATCTGAAATAAACAGATACGCGTAAGCCTGGTCGTCCCCCCGGCCGATACGGCCGCGCAGCTGGTAAATCTGGGACAGGCCGAAACGCTCTGCCTTGTCTATAATCATGGTGTTTGCACTGGGTATATCAAGCCCCGATTCAATGATGGTGGTGCAGACCAGCACATTGATCTGTTGATGAATGAACTTTTCCATCACCTTTTCAAGTTCGGTTTCGGACAATCTGCCGTGGGCCACACCGATTTTTGCATCGGGCACAAGTTTTTGTATGTTTTCAGCGGTCTTGAATATGGTCTTTATATTGTTGTGAACAAAAAAGACCTGGCCCTTTCTATCCAGTTCTTTGATAACAGCTTCCCGGACTACGGCATCTTCGTATTTGGTGATGTATGAAATTATGGGCTGACGGTCTGCGGGCGGGGTGGTAATTACGGAAATATCGCGCATACCGGTCAAAGACATGTGCAGGGTTCTTGGAATGGGTGTGGCAGACAGTGCCAGGACATCCACCGCAGTCCGTTTCTGTTTTAATTTTTCCTTGTGCTTGACTCCGAATCGCTGCTCCTCGTCAATAATTAAAAGCCCCAGGGATTTAAAAACCACATCCTTTTGCAAAAGTCTGTGGGTACCAATGACAATATCCACTGTACCGCCGGCGGTTCTTTTTAAAATATCGGTCTGTTCTTTTCTTGTGCGGAAACGGGACAGACATTCGATGGTGACCGGATAATCATTGAAACGGTCCCGGAACGTATTCAGATGCTGCTCGGCCAGGATGGTGGTGGGCACCACCAACGCCACCTGCTTACCGTCGTTCACCGCCTTGAACGCGGCCCGGATGGCCACTTCGGTTTTTCCATAGCCCACGTCCCCGCAGACCAGCCGGTCCATGGGCGTATCTTTTTCCATATCCAGGTGGACATCGTCTATGGCACGGAGCTGATCCTTTGTCTCTTCATAGGGAAATCCGGCTTCAAAATCATTGTAGTAATTATCCGGACAGCTGAATGAAAATCCTTTGGCCACTTTACGCCGGGCATACAGATCAAGCAGGCCTGCCGCCATTTTTTCAACTTCGGCCTTGGCCTTGGCCTTGGAATTTGTCCAGGACTTGGATCCTATTTTATCAAGCACAGGGGTGTAGCCGTCCACCCCGATATACTTGCCGATCACCTCCATCCTGTCCACGGGGACATAGAGCTTGTCATCATTCTGGTAAACCACCAGAATAAAATCCTGGGTGATGCCGGATACGGTAAGGCTGAAAAGGCCATCATACCGCCCTACCCCATGTTCTAAATGAACGACAAAATCGCCGTTTTTAAGCTCTTCAGGGGCAATGAACTCCGCTTTTAAGTCCCTCTTTGCAGACACCCTGCGCCGGATGCGTTTTCTGCCGAAAATCTCATCTTCGGTCACAATACTAAAATTTTCAAGGTCCGGGACAAAGCCGCAGCTTAAAGTGCCCACGGTAAAATATAAGCCGGGATTCATGTCGGAAAGACAGGTAAAATTGCGGCAAAATTGCGGTTCTATGCCGTAGGGCGCAAGAAGTGCATTCAACCGCTTTGCCTGGGCATCCTGACTGAGTACAAACAAAATGTATTGAACATCCTGGTGCTGTTGCTCAATCCATTTCACTAAAGGGGTTAACGGTGTGGAATCTTTTGTCCTGTTGCGCAAAGATTCTGACAGCGCCCGGTTGTCTGAACAATTCAGAGAAAGAACGTTTGCTTTACTTTTGTCCTGTTCCAGCATGAGCGCTTTAAAACAAAGGGTTTTAGATGCAAAAAATTTTTCTTCGGCGGTTTGCCAGTCCCGGCAAATTGATTCCGGTGGCAGGCTTAATTGTTTTTCATCAGTCAGGGCATTAAAATGATGCCTTAAACCGTCATGGAACTCCTCTGCCTTTGTGGGCAGTTCATCTGCATCATCCAGAATGAAAAAAGTATTTTCCGGCAGGTAATCGAACAATGTGGCCAAAGAATCATACACAATGGGCAGCATGGACTCGATGCCGTCAAACCGACCTTTGTCCCGGATCTGGTTGACGTAATCCCGGATTCTGTCCGCCGTAAGTCCGGCCTGGGTGCCTGCCTTTCGCAGGCGGGCCTGGACATGGGGCAAACTTTGTTTTGTGATCACGGCTTCCGTGGCCGGGACAATAATGGTTTCAGCAAGTTCCTTTGTGCCGCGCTGGGTATAAGGCGAAAAATGGCGTATGGATTCCACAAGATCCCCGAAAAATTCCAGGCGCACCGGCTGTTTTAGTCCCGGAGAAAATATGTCAACAATACCGCCCCTGACCGCATACTCACCGGGGTCCTCAACAAGAGTGGACCTGGTATATCCGCTTGCTTCAAGATTTTCCAGCAACCTGTCCCTGTCAATTTCTTCATTGGCCATGACCAGTTCAAAACTGTTTGTCATAACGTCTTTGGGCATCAGAAAAGATAACAGCGGATCAACATAAGTCACCAGAAGAAACCTGTCCCGGATTGTTTCACTAATGCTGAACAGGGCCGCAAGTCTTGAGGCGGATGTATCTTTATGAAAGGAAATGTTTTTGGCACCCGGATAATGGCTGCCAGGGAAAAAAATGATGCGCTGCCGGTCGGTCGGCATAAAAAATTGAAGATCGGAAATAAATGCCGTTGCTTTTTTTGCATCCGGCAAAACAACGACCAAAGGCTGGTTCACGCTGGAAAACAGCTGGGCAATCATCCATGCTTTTGGGGCATAGTTGTCACCCATGGCGAGCATGGTATGCTTATTTTTTTTCAACGAATTTAAAATGGCATCAATCATTTAAAGCACCTGGGCATTTTTAAAACAAAGTTGAGAATTTATCATCCAGGTACCAAGTGTGCAAGTTCTAAACTTGATGGCGTCGTAAAAATTCTCCGCCGACTGCGTTATGGCGCCTGACCAGACGCTCGACGTACTATATGCATGCCTTCGCCCCTGGCCAGACACCATGCCTTGTAGGCGAAAATTTTTACTTAGCCATCGGTTTGGCTTTTTAGGTGTTCATCAAAATTTTTCCGCCACTATTTTCTAGGGTGAAATGCATGATGCATTTTAATCAGGTAATCGCGTGAAATATGGGTATAAATCTGGGTGGTTGAAATATCGGAATGGCCAAGCATGGTCTGGACCGAACGCAGGTCTGCCCCACCCTCTATCAGGTGGGTGGCAAAGGAGTGCCGCAGGGTATGGGGGGAGACAGGCCGGGCAATGCCGGCAACAAGCGCATGTTTTTTTATAATTTTCCAGAATGCCTGGCGGGTCATGGGCTTTCCTGCCCTTGCAATAAACAGAAAGTCACTTGAAAGCTGCTTTAATGCCTTGGGACGCCCCTGCTCCAGCCAAAGCCTTGCCGCATCTTTGGCCTTTGAACCAATGGGCACAATTCTCTCTTTGGCGCCTTTGCCCATGACCCTGACAAGACCTGCGTCCAGATTCACGTCAACCACTTTTAAAAATATGAGTTCTGAGACCCGAAGCCCGGCCCCGTACATGATTTCCATCATGGCAAGATTTCTTTGCCCTTTAGGTGTTGTGACATCACAGGCGTCCAAAAGCGCTTCCACCTCATTGACGGAGATGACCCCCGGCAGATGTCGACCGGTTTTGGGAATATTAATATCTTTTAAGGGGTTGACAGATATCAATTTCTCTGCTGTCAGGTATTTATAAAACCCCCTGATGGAAATCAGGTGCCTGGCCCTGGATTTGGCTGACAGGCCCTGGCGGGTAAGATAAACCAGCCATCCAAGAATAGCCGTGGTGTCGGCATTACCAAGATCCTCAATCCCGTTGTCAGACAGATAATTGATATATGAGGCCAAATCTGTCCCATAGGCTGTAATGCTGTTGGCAGAAAGCCCTTTTTCTATGGTCAGATAATCCATATATGTGTCTACCATTTCATGCATGGTTTAATCCTTTAGCAGTGTTTGGACGAAAAGTCACTCATCTGCGGCGTTGCAGAACAATTTGCAATCCTCACAACCTTCCAGGTTGCTCCGGTTACAAATTTTCCTGCGCCTTGCATCTGGGCAACTTTTCGTCCAAACACACGTTTTCGTTCAGAGACTAGATATGTTTACTGGAAAAGTTCGGAAATACACCGAAAGCCGATGATGTTGGCAGTGGTCTCTGGAGGGAACAGGCCCCGGGAACTTATGGTGACTGAGTCCTTGGCATTCCAGGCCCCGCCTTTGGCCACATTGAACAACTTGGTTTTACGGGTGGCAAAAGGAGGGGACTGGGTGTCGGCTGTCCATTCCATGACATTGCCCAGCATATCAACCATGCCAAAAACATTGGCAGCATGGTCATAGTCGTCCACTGGACCTGTATCTGCAAGGCCTGAAAATTCAATATTCAATGCGCCTGAATCAAACTGATTGCCCCAAGGATATTTTAAAGCCATGTCCGTGCGGGCAGCAGCCTCCCACTCGGCTTCCGTGGGCAGACGCCGACCGATCCAGGAGGCATAGGCAAAGGCATCATCAACACTGATTTGAACCACGGGATGGTTTCTTTTACCGTAAAGGGTGGAGCCGGGGCCTAACGGCTGGTACCAGCAGGCCCCTTTAACAATGGAAGATCCGGCCTGTTTGCTCCAGGTCACTTTTCCCCCTTGTTTTTTAAACCGGGAATGATAAACCGTTCCAACCCCTTTTCTTTCAGCTGTGGTGACATACCCTGTCTGTTCAATAAAAATTTCAAATAAAGCATTGGTCACCGGATATTTGCCCATATACACCTTGGGCATGTCAAAGGGCTGTAATGCCAGACTGGATTTCAAGGATTTTTCCGTGCCGATGGTATAGGTACCTGCGGGGATAATGATATAAGCATTAAATTTTTTTTCACGCTCTCCCAAAAAGTCGTCAAACTCTTCGGCAAGCTCCCGGGCATTTCTAAACTCCTCAAGGGCTTTAAGCTCTTCTTCATCAAGCTCGTCAAGCTCTTCTAAGTCCTCGTCCTCACCTAAATCGACTTCTTCTAACTCCTGATCCTCGTCAAGCTCAATGTCTTCTATTTCTTCAAGGGACTCATCATCATCCAGCTCAACATTTTCTATTTCCGTATCCTCATCAATCTCTTCCAACTCTTCAAGGTCTTCATCCTCGTCAAGTTCGATATCTTCGATCTGTTGATCTTCATCTATCTCTTCGACTTCGTCATCATTGATTTCTTCTATTTCAACATCATCATCTATCTCTTCAATCTGCTCATCAAGGAAGTCTTCGTCCACCTCTTCAAGGTCTTCATCCTCATTAATTTCAATCTCTTCAATTTCAGCATCTTCACCAATATCCTCAATCTCAACGTCACCTTCGAGGGCGCCGTCACCATCACGGCCTGTTCCGTCGTGGCCATCAAAAATTCCGGCGCCAAGCCGGTCCAACACCTTTTTAATCTCTTCTATGATGTCAGTTGACTCATTATCGGCATCAGGAGACTGAATTTTATCCAGAAATTCAGCCACGGCGTTAAGCACATCAGAGGCTTTGGTGAGATCAAATTCATCGGTTTTTACGGCATCGCTGAAAGATTGCAGAAGGCTGTTTTTAGCATCTTCCGTCATATCAAAGACATTTGACTCGGTCAGCGTTATGTCCTCAGAATTAAGGCCGTTTGTGGACAATTTTTTCAAGTCGGCATTGATGGACGATTTAAGACTGGAAAAATTTCTTCTTTTGGATTTTATTTTTGCAGGATCATCCCC
>JAQYWJ010000132.1 GCA_030145005.1 Desulfobacter sp.
AGCCGGCGAATTCCGGTAAACAGACTAAAGAGCGCCGGCTACGGTTCGGTGAATCTGATCAATTTTTTTATTCAGTTCTGCCTTGCTGCAGTTTGGAATATGCACTGGGGGGTGAATGATAAGATCCACCGTACCCGGCATGAGATCCAGCGTATCAGAGGGGAGAATATGTTCTGAATTTTTAATGGTTACCGGCAAAACAGGTAGCCCTGAATTCATGGCAAAGACAAACGCTCCTTTTTTAAAGGGCAGAAGGTTACCCCTGGATCTTGTCCCTTCGGCGAAAAAAAGTACGCTGGCCTTGTCTGACAACCTTTTTTTTGCCGTTTTTATGGATTCCACGGCAGCCTGCCCATCGGATCTGTTCACATATATACAGCCAAGAAAATTGCAGGCTGTGCCGAAAACCGGAATATTTTTAAGCTCCATTTTCATCACCCATTTGATGGTAAGGCCTGTAAACCCTTGTAGCACAGGGATATCCACCATGCTTTTATGGTTGGCCACCACCACATAAGAGGATAATGGATCGTAATTCTGCCTGCCATGGATTCTGACCCGTATGGGCGCAATGGCACAGAATATTCTGGCCCAGATCACTGCCAGGGCATCAGCCTTGTCCGGGCTGAAAACAGCCCCTGCAACGATGCAACTCAGCCCCATGACCAGGGTATTTAAAACCATGGCCGGGATTACAATAATCCATTTATAGGGCTGATAAGCTATTTTGAATAAAGCGTTCACTCATTACCGGATTCAGTGCTGTCCTGTTGTTTAATTCCTATAAGTTTATCCATGTACGAAACAATATCTTCGGCTTTATAGCTGGTCAAGGTGAAAGCATAGGGCGTATATGAACAAGACCCTTCCACATCTTGATCTTCATTTTTGTTGAACAGATTTAAAATAAAAGTTTTATCGTTTTTAAGTAAAATTTTACATGAGGGCTGTATTCCCTTTAACCGGGCAGCCTTGTCATCATCCATAAAGGCCTGGCATTCAAGCTCTGACAAAGACGACAGAAGATCAGATATCGCTTTTTGATCTGCCACAGACCCCTCTTTATTTTTCCAGACCGTTGCTTTGGGGACCGTCTTTTCTGCGGTTAAATCCTTTTTGGCCTCGTCTTTTTCCTGATCCGGTTTTTCAGGCGCCGGGGCTTTTACCAAGGTGACGGTTTTTCCCTGCTTTTCCAGTGTGATCTTTTTTATGCTGTCCGGGTCAAACCCAAGCACTTTTTTATCCCTGAAATCAGCCGCCGCTTTGTCAAACTGACTTTTGAAATTGCCGTTGGCCTGGTATACGATCTGGTCCTTGTTATCCAGATAGATAAATGTATGGTTGTAGCTGGGTGCTGTTTTACCGATGACAAAGCTGCGTACTACCTCTTTTCCGGCCAGGGCCTTGACCTTTACGGCATTGGCATCATCAAGTTCATACCTTACAAGATCCTTTGCTTCGGATACAAGGGCGGACAGATTTATCTTTTTTAACGTGCCAAGTATCAACTCTATTTCATCGAGATTTGCCGGAAATTTTTTGTCGGTAACGGTCCAGCCCTTTTCGCCTTTGCCCTTTTCTCCTTTATTAAGGATCACCAGGCGGTCTGCCTTTGAGATTTCCACCCGGTCAATGCGGGTGGTATCCACCTGGGGAATTGTTGGCAGTTCATAATGGACCTGGTCGTCCTTTTTAAGACCGACGTAGGTACTCAAGCCGATGATTAGGATGATTAAAATAATATATTCTTTTGTCATTTTCGTTCCTTATTTCATTAAATCAATCGAACATATGTGCAATTTTTTTCTTTTTAATGCTTCTAAAAAACCAGACACCCAGGCCGAACAGGAAAACCAGTACACAAAGTCCAATGGTATTGAATCCCTTGATGATGCTTTTTGCCAAAGGATTGGTGTCGGAAATGGGGTTCAGGGTCTGTTGCTTGCTTCTTAACAGTGCGGTGCCGTCATCGTCGTTGAGGTGATCTATGGCGTTGAGCAGGAAGGTCGCATTGGGACTACGGCCCTCTTGGTCCAGCATGTTGTCGTGCAGCATCTGGGCGCATCCGAGTACAAATATTTTTGCAGGTGCTGATGTCTCAATTACGCGGTTTCCGGCTTTAAGCCCTTCAATGTTTTTGGCCGGCGCCTCAGGGGGTTGCGGGCCTTCCACGTTGTCTTCGTCTTGGGTGTCGGTCTCTCCGGCTTCCTTTTCGGGGACGGGTTTGCCTTTAAAATAAGATGTAAACTGCCCTTCCAGAAGATATGCCAGATCATAGGTGGAAAGATCGTTATCTGTGGGGGGCGGGCTTAAAAACATGGGATTCAGGTTAATGTTGTCTTCCATGAGCCATGCCTGGTCAGATGAGGATAAAAGACGAACAGCGCTGACCTTTGACTCGTCCTGGCCGCCTTTGACATACTTGATTGGGGAGATCTGCATGGCCACAAGACCTTTGATATTTTTCATGAACACAGGATCGTTGTTGATGGCGTCGTCCTTGATCACCGGCGCAAAGTAGATGATCTGCTCTCCGCCCCCCTGGGACTGGGGCATTTGCTGTTTATACGCATTTTTGTCCAGCACATAGGCTTTCTGGATTTCTAGACCATAGTGGGCTAAAAGTTTTTCAAGGCCGGTGTCGATGGGGGCGAATGAGGGCATGCCCATCATGCCGCCCTGGCCCTGTTGCTGCTCAAATGCATCGGCGAAAACAGCAATATTGGTGCCCTTCATCAGGGCCTGGTCAATCTGGAACAGCTCATAATCGGAAAAGTGTTTGGTGGGTTTGGCAATCACCAGGCAGTTGAGTCCTTCGGGAATGCCTTCATCTTTAAGGGGGATCTGTTTGATATTGTATCTTGATCCCACAAGCTGGTCAAAAACGGCAAGGCCGTTTCCGCCCCGGCCCTGCATCATGGCCATGCGGTCCGGCCCAAGGGTAGGGCACCCATGATCGGACAGATACCCGATATCCTTGTTGATGCCGATGAGCTTTTCCATGATCGCCGTAATCTGTTCACCAAGCCCCTGGGGATCCGCCATCTGATAGGTGGTGCCGATGATGGGGATCTCCATTGCCGTGATCAGGGGCAACGTCCGGGTCTTGCCTTTATATTCCACCACAAGGCCGGCTGTGCCGGAGCCTGCCTGGATATTTTTTTCAGGTACGTCAGGCCAGCGCATGGCCATGAGATCATATTTTTCTGCGACTTTTTCAAGTTCATCCGGAGCTGAGATATCCTTGCGTTCAAACTGGAAAATACCTAGGTTTTTGTTGTTCAGCGTTTTCACAGCCCCTGCCACGTCATCACCAAGATGCGGGAGTCCGTCCAACCCGATTAAAGGCGCTATGGCATTAAGTCCCGAAGACATATACATGGTGATATTGATTTTATCCGTCTGGCGCAAAAGTGCCGATACCTTATTGTTCAGCTTGCGGATGGCGCCGGTCAGCTGATATTCAAGGCCGTCCGTGGCGGTGACGGCCGGGATTTTTTCTATGAGGTCCCCATGGAGGATAACCAGGCCCATGTAAGCGTTTTTAAATTTCAGCTCATCATTTTCCATCACCCTGATCTGAACCGGTGATATTCCATAATCCCGGGCCATTTCGCGGTTCTGGTTCGCCTTGTCCCCCATGTCGGTTTCCTGGGATACATTATAAAAGGTGAAGTTGAAATACCGTCCGGCCTGGGCTGCGTATTCCGTGAGCAGATCCCTTAAGTACCGTTCCGTATTATTGTGGGGGGCGGGCAGATTTTTTGAAAAAAACACTTTAATGTTCAACGGTTCAGACAAGGTGGATACGGCCTGTTTACTGGCATCGGACAGGGAATAGATCCGGTTGGCTGTCAGATCAAACCTGAAAAACAGGCTTAATCCCGCCACATTCAACAGAACGATAACCACCGCATACAGGATAAATTTCAGATAGTATTCTTTAAGGAAAGGCTTACCCATGGTGACTCCTTAATTTTTTTCTTTCATGGCAATATCAGTTGAGAAAATGAAAATAAAGATGACGGATGCAAAGTAAATAAGATCCCTGGAATCAATAATGCCCTTGGAGATATTTGTGAAATGGGCATTGGCACCAAGGTATTCCACAACCGGCACAAGGCGTTCGGGAACAAAAAACAGCATCCGGTCAATAATGGTCAGGGTAAAACATATGGCGCATCCGATAATAAATGCGATGATCTGGTTGCGGGTCAGCGCCGAGGCAAACAACCCGATGCTGCAGTATGCGCCGCCAAGAAGAACCGCCCCAATATATCCGCCGGCCACAGGCCCGAGATCCAAATTCCCGATAAAGGAGATGAACAGCGGGTAGGAGAGGGTGGGCAACAGCATGGCTGCGGCAAAGACGCTTGCCGCAAAAAATTTACCCAGGGCAATATGGGTAAAGGAGACCGGCATGGTTAAAAGGCTCTCATAGGAGCCCACGTTTTTTTCTTCGGCAAACATGCGCATGGTCACGGCCGGAATAAAAAAGGAGAAGGTCATGGGCAGAAGGGCGAAAAAATCCCTTAGGTCTGCACGCCCATAAATGAAAAAGGTGGAAAAGAAAAACCAACCCGTCACAATGAGAAAAAGGGAAATAACAATATATGCAATGGGTGAAATAAAATAGTCCTTAAATTCCTTTAAGGCGATGGTTTTGATCGGTGTCATGCGTTAAGCGCCCTCCCGTGTCAGTTCGTGGAAGATTTCTTCAAGGGCTAAAGACTGTCTTGCAAGCTCGGTGATAATCCAGTCGGTTTTTTTAATGGACAGGTAAAGGTCCCGGCGGATGTCTTTATCATCTTTGCAGCACAGTTCAAAGCTTATGCCTTCACTTGCCGGGGTGTCTGTGACAGTGATGTCAAGGCTTGCATCAAAGGCTTTAAGATGATCAAGGGTTGCCGTTATCTCCGCATTCTGCAACGTCAGCCGGACCACGCTGCGGTGCCGGGCATTTTGTTTTAAGTGCTCGGTGCTGTCGTCAGCCACTTTTTTGCCCTTGTTGATGATGGCGATCCTGTCGCAGGTGGCTTCGGCCTCGGAAAGGATATGAGTGGAAAAGATAATGGTCTTTTCCCTGCCAATGCCTTTGATAATATCACGGATCTCTGCGATCTGGTTGGGGTCAAGGCCCGAGGTGGGTTCGTCAAGGATCAGGATATCCGGGTCGGACATCATGGCATGGGCCAACCCCACCCGCTGGCGAAGGCCCTTGGACAGATTGCCGATGGGCTTGGCCATGATACCGGACAGCCCGCACAGCCTGCTTAATTCTCTGAACCGGGACAACCTGCGCTTAGGATCATTCATCCCTTTAAGCCGTGCCACATAATCCAGGTAATCATATACCAGCATATTGTGATACAACGGCGCGGATTCGGGCAGATATCCGATCATGGATTTTATTTTCAGGGTGTCTTCCGGCATTTTAAGGTCATTGATCCTGATGGTGCCGGATGTGGGGGTATAAAATCCTGTGAGCATCCTTAATGTGGTTGTCTTGCCTGCCCCGTTGGGGCCGAGAAGGCCAAGTATCCGTCCGGGTTCAATGGTCAGGCTGATGTCGTCAACCGCACAGAAATCACCGTAATACTTGGTCAGGTTTTGAACATCAATCAATGTCTTCTGTTCCTTTCTTCTTATTCATTCTTCCTCATGAGAGTAAAAACGATGAAAAATTACTGCTTCATAGAGTGTGTCCGAACAAACTGCTAAAAATCTTCAAGTACTTTGCTTTTTTCAAGGAACGCATCCACGTCCTCTGCTGTTCGCCTCATATGGTCTATCAGTTTTTCAAGATGCCGGCAAAAAGGGTCGTCTTCGCCCAACGTCATGACCGATTCCCGGTAAAGCGAAAGAACGTCGTTGAAACGGCTCTCCAAATTTCCGGCCAGTTTTTTTCGTTCTTTGTGCCTGATTTTTTCAGACTGGATAACGGATTCCAGTTTTTTGATGGAATACTCAACAAGTGCATCCCGGGGCATATTATAGGTTTTGGAGATGGCCGTCAATGCCTCAATGGTTCTACGGCTGAGCACAAAGGTTTTCTGTTTTCTGTCCAGCTGTTTGAACCGGCGTATTCGGATGGTCCGGGCCAATTGATCCAGGGCCGCATGGTCTTCAATGATGTGATCAAACAGGGATTTTTGTTTGATGCCCATGTGGACGGCCACAAGGCCTATGGCATCAATGGCTTTCTGGGAAAGTTTAAATGTTGCCCTGACCGATTGTTTGCCCCTTAAATCAAACATGGATAGTTCGGTAAAGGGGGCATTGGATTTCGCCATGTATTCTCCTTTT
>JAQYWJ010000133.1:0-2588 GCA_030145005.1 Desulfobacter sp.
AACTTCATACAACTGCCTGTTATTATTTTAAATGTGTTAACAAAAAATTAGGAAGAATCCGCTATGTGGACGGATCCTTCCATAAATATTGCTACTGCGCCCGGGGGCGCGGTTTATTTAAATCATACCCAAATATATTATGATACTACAACATGTTGGATTTAATGAAATCCACAACAGCCTTTCCATCTACGCCCTTTTCAGATACTTTTTTAATGTAGTCGTCAAGGACCGGCTGGGCAGCCCCACGCCACTTTTCAGCTTCTTCTTCTGACTGGGGGATGACAACCCCTCCTTTTTCCTTGAAAAACGCCATGCCCTCTTTGTCGGATTCGTCCCAGGCCTCTCCGTGTTTCACTGCCCACTCCCGGCTTATTTCCGTAATGGCATTCTGCTGTTCCGGCGTAAACTTGCGCCACTGATTTTTGTTCATAAATACACCGAAGGTGGTGGTATAAGCGGTGGAAAAGTTCTGGATCATATAATGGGCCACTTCGCCCAATTTCCAGCCTTTGTTGGCTTCAATGGGGTGGCAGGAGCCTTCCACAACGCCTCTTTGCATCATCTGGTAGCACTCCCGCATGCTTTTGCCCACCGGAGACGCGCCAAGGGCGTCCATGACCAGGCCGCTGGTCCCTGTACTCCTGATCTTAAGGCCCTTTAAATCTTCAAGGGTGTTTATTTCCTTATCCCGGGTGTGGATCAGACCCGGACCATGGGCATGGAAGAACAGGATGTGGGTCTCCTTAAATTCTTCAGGTTTGAACTTTTCGTACATGGCATTGGCCACAGCCGTGGCCTGGACCCCGGAGGTGTATCCCATGGGCAGATCAATGGCCTCTGCCACCGGAAACCGGCCCCGGGAGTATCCCAAAGCGGTCATACCGATATCGGCAATGCCCTGGACCACCCCGTCGTAGGTCTGGGGGGCTTTGGTCAGGGTGGAGGCCGGGAAATATTGAATAACCACTTCCTCATGGGTCCTTTTTTCAACTTCCTTGCACCAGCTTTCAGCGAGCTGACTCTGGATGTGTGTGGGCGGGAAAAAATTGGCGTATCGAAGGGTGGTTTTGGCTGAAACATGAGATGCCCAAGACAGGCACAGTAAAAGAATTATTAACACAGACCATTTTTTCATGGTACCTCACAATTTAAAAGTAATTATAATTTAACTATAAATAAGCTAAGGATATCGGCCTATACTATTCGAGCAACCCAGGAGTCAAGCAAAAAACCGCCCGAACGACGGACGTATCGTGTAAATTTGGTTGCATCGTCAACCATATCTTCCCCGAAAAGTCACAACAATAGGGGTGCTTTTATGAATTTTAAAAAGGCGGCTTGACCGAAGCTCCTTGTCAGCTTGGATCTGGTAAGTTTAATCCCTGAACAGGCGGATAAAAAAATTGAGGACCCCAACTTAATATTCATTGCACCGTCAACAATAATGAATCCATTTATTTGCCCGGACCGAGAATGGCTGGGGTATCCATTGTCTCCTTGCTTTTTTCTGTCCGTCTGATAGCTCCATGGTCGTTACTTTTGCATGAAACCCTTGAAAAGGCTATGCTGCCGGGCTTGGCATCGTTAGTCCAAGTGAACGACCACAATCCCGCCCCGGTCATACCCGAAAGACCTGAATACCCGGGCGTATGGGGTGGCGATACCTTTGTAAAATCTGTTGAAGGGGATGTCGTATGCCGGCTTCTGGTCAAGATCAACATCCAGGATGGTGACAAAACCGTTTGACGGGTCAAATCCACCCACAGGCGAAATATGGGGGATGTTCAATTCTTTTATAAAAGCACCCTGGTCAAAATGGGCAATGATCAGGCAATTGTCCAGGAATTGAAAATTGTTAAGGTGCCCAAGGATCTGCTGCTTTTCCCTGCCTTGTGTTAAGGCACCTTGGATCATTTCAACTTTTTTAAAGGGGACATCATAGGCCATAAGGCTGTCTTGGACCACAGCCGTAAGAACCGCCGGCGGCAGTCCCCGCCGCCCCTTGTATCCGTCCGGTCCCATGCGCTCTTTCCAGTGGGCCGTTCTCACTTTTTCCAGAATGGCCTGCTGGGTAACTGTGGGACCGGGGCATCCGTACCGCTCCCTTAACACATTGACCACACAAACCACCGAGGCCACGGAACACGAAGATTCATGGTATTGCTTGACATGGTGGCGGAACAGGGCCGCCCGGAGGTCTGACCCTTGAGAAAGTCCGGGGAGTGGCGTGATATGCCTTGCCTGGCCCGGGCCAAAACCGCCTGTGCGCGTCGCCCAGTGAAGAAAATATCTGATGATCAGGTAGGGTCGGAGAATGTAAATTCTGAAAAGGTTCATCATGACGTTGATTTAGTGTCTGGACGAAAACCTGGAAATTTTGTCGAGTACAAGGCGGACGGAAATTTTAACCGCAGGCATATATCGAATATTCCGAGGATTAAAATTTCCGCCCAACGAAGTAATCGGCAAAATTTACGGTTTTCGGTCGGGCACGATTTATTTTTCACGAATAAGCGTCTGCGTCCGGCCAAAATTCAAAGCAAGGCCCTGGGGAGTATCTTTTAGAAACGATGTCATCTGTGCCA
>JAQYWJ010000133.1:2688-6302 GCA_030145005.1 Desulfobacter sp.
GTAATCGGCAAAATTTACGGTTTTCGGTCGGGCACGATTTATTTTTCACGAATAAGCGTCTGCGTCCGGCCAAAATTCAAAGCAAGGCCCTGGGGAGTATCTTTTAGAAACGATGTCATCTGTGCCAGGGCTTTCTGGGTGAATTTGATCAAATGGGCGTCAGTTTCCATAAAAAGAGCGTCCTCTTTTATGTAAAGGGCTTCCGGGTCAAGGGCTATGGTGTCAAGGGTATTTAAGGTCAATTCAACCCCGGCGTCTTTTTTGACAAGATCCACCACAAAAACAGCCGTTTCTTCATAAGGGAAATAAACCTTTTCTTCAACATCATTTATGGTCTGGCATAAAAAATATCCCTGGTCGTCTTTTTGGATGCATTGGTTGAAATATCTTATAATTTTGGGGTGTTCCAGTGTTCCGTGTTCATTGTGCCAGGTGCCGTCTTTATCCATCCAGAAAACGGCCTGCTCTTTGGGGATGATATTCTGTTTTTTTGTCCGGGCCATGGGGCTGTCCTTATGTTTGGGATTTAAGGTTCTCTTGTATCTGAAAACAAAACCGGATACAAGTGGCAAACGTCTTTAACGATACGGAGAAACAGCTTGTTATGACCCGCCATTTGGAAAACGGCCTTTCAATGCTGCCCCGCAAGGTAAAAGATTTTCCCGGCATTGCAGATCTGCCTGTGGTATCGGTGCTGGGGCAGATGAACAAAGCCCTGGAAGAGAAGCGTTATGCCCTGCTTGCAGCCCCGCCGGGCGCCGGAAAAACCACCCTTGTGCCCCTGGCCTTGATGGACCGGCCCTGGTTGAAAAATAAAAAAATCATCATGCTGGAGCCCCGACGGCTGGCGGCCCGGGCCTGCGCCGCCCATATGGCTACACTTCTCGGGGAAACTGCGGGTCAACGCATTGGATACCAGGTCCGCATGGAAAGATGCATTGGCCCAAAGACCCGGGTAGAGATTGTCACCGAGGGAATTCTTACCCGCAGGCTGCAGTCTGATCCGGGACTGGAAGGCGTGGGGCTTGTTATTTTTGATGAATTCCATGAACGCCATATCCATGGTGATCTGGCCCTTGCCTTAAGCCTTGATGCGGCTGAAGGCTTTACCGAAGATCTGCGCATTGCCGTCATGTCCGCCACCATGGATACCCGGGCGTTGTCCGATCTTTTGGGAAATGCCCCGGTTATTTCATCCCAGGGCAAAACCTGGCCTGTGGAAACCATATATGTGGATCCGCATCATCAAAAGGGTGCATCCGGTTCCAGGGCCGGCTGGGCCGGGATTCTGCCCACCTGTCTGAATACCGTGGTCAAGGCTATGGCCTGCCATGACGGAGATATTCTGGTCTTTCTGCCCGGTGCCGCAGCCATCCGGCGTCTTGCCGGCAAATTAAATGAAAAATTTAAACAGGATGCCGCTGTAAAAGTGATCCCCTTGTTCGGCAGCCTGTCTTTCAAAGAACAGAAAGCTGCCATCGAGCCGTCAGCACCAGGAAACAGAAAAATTGTTTTGGCCACACCCATTGCAGAGACATCTCTCACCATCCAGGGTATCCGGGTGGTGGTGGATGCAGGCTTAGTCAACCAGCCTGAATTTTCACCGGGCCGGGGCATGACCCGGCTCGAAACCCGGCCTGTATCCAAAGCTTCTGCAGACCAGCGCAGGGGCCGTGCCGGCCGCACCGCTCCGGGCTTCTGCTACCGATTGTGGCCCCAATATGTGCACCAGGGTCTTGTGCCGTTCAATCGTCCGGAAATCCTCAACGCAGATCTGGCCCACCTGGTCCTTGAACTCTCCCTTTGGGGGGTGCGTGATCCGTCCGAGCTCAAGTGGCTGGACATCCCTCCCCCCCGGGCGGTTGCAGTGGCAAAAAATCTGCTTGTTTCACTGGGCGCACTGGACCATGGGGGCGCAATCACTGCCCATGGCCGGGAGATGCTGACTGCGGGCATCCACCCCCGACTGGCCCATATGATCCTGCGGGCCAAAGAAATGGGCCACGGCTTTTTAGGGTGTTGTCTGTGTGCATTGGTTGAAGAAAAGGATATTGCTGCTTTGGAACATGGCCGCCGGGACCCCGATATCGTACTGCGCCTGGAGATGCTGGCCAAACTATCCCAATCCAAAACCCGGAAAAGAGCGCTCCCCCACCGGGAACGGGCCTTATCCATCCTGGCCCAGGCCCGGCGTCTTGCCGGCCTGTTCAACATTCAAGGCCGGAGCATGGATGTGAATGCGGCCGGAAGGCTTCTGGCCCAGGCTTTCCCGGACCGGATAGCGGTAAGGCGCAGTGCCGGATCTTTGTCCTTTCTCACAGCCAAAGGCAACGGTGTGTTTTTTGATACGGAAAACACCTTGTCTGCCCGTGATTTTATTGTGGCCGTTGAGGTGGACGGCCAGGCAAAAAATGCACGTATTTTTCTGGCTGCGGCCCTGGACCGGGTAGACTTGGAAAATGATTTCTCAACGGAACTGGTCACCCAGGACACCGTGAACTGGGACCCCGGGACCGGTTCTGTAAAGGCGGTCAGGCAAACCCTGTTGGACCGGATTGTTGTCAGCCAAAGGCCTGTGTCCCAACCAGACCCGGAAGCGGGGAAATCCGCCATGATCCGAGGAATCAAGCAAAACGGTCTTCAGATACTTGACTGGCAGAAAAAAACCATGAATTTCAGATACAGGGCGATTTTTCTGAAACGTCTTGCCAAGGCCTGTCCGGATTTTGCCCGGTTGCCCGATGTGGGGGATGATGCGCTGACAGATGCCCTGACAGACTGGCTTGGCCCTTTTCTTTCCGGGGTGACATCTGCTGCCGGACTGAAGCGCGTGGACCTGGATGCTGCAATAAAATCGCTATTTACCTGGGATCAGTTAAAAATGGTGGACCGGCACGCTCCCACCCATATCCGGGTGCCGTCCGGATCTACCATTCCCATCCGGTATGCAGACAAAAACGGGACTTTGGACTCTCCGGTACTTGCGGTCAGAATCCAGGAAGTATTCGGCATGGCCGCCACCCCTGTGATTGCCGCAGGCCAGGTACCTTTGACCATTCACCTGCTCTCTCCTGCATCTCGGCCGGTTCAGATCACAACCGACCTTGGTCATTTCTGGGCCCATACCTACCAGGAGGTGAAAAAGGATCTCATGGGGCGTTATCCCAAACATTACTGGCCCCAAAACCCACATACGGCCCAAGCCACGGCCAGGGCCAAACCCAAAAAGCCTAAGTAGTGTCTAAAAAAAATGACAAATGCTAAAAACAAGCGTCAACCACGGTTAACCGCCGGATACCGCTCCCTGTTTTCCAGGATCGGTTTTAAACTGATTGTGCTGATTCTCTGCGTTCTGATGCTGTCCATGGGATCGCTGGCCTATCTGGCAACCGAATTGATGGTCGCATTCGGGGAGTACAGTGTCGGGATCAATGAAAAACACATCCGGGAAAAAACCACCCTGTTCCTTTCCCGAATTATGGAAGAACAGACCAGACGCTATGAAAACAGTTTCAGTAAAATCAGCCTATCTTCGGCCTTGATTGCCCGCCAGGCAGCCCTCCTCCTGGATCAGAAGCTATTTTTAACCACCGAAGAAACAAAAGACCGGTCTT
>JAQYWJ010000134.1 GCA_030145005.1 Desulfobacter sp.
GGTTCCCGGACCGGCGGCCACGGCACTGATGATCCAGGCCGGTCCCAGCGCAGAAATAAAACGTTTGAAAGACATGCCTTTCCCGGATGAACTATTTTGATCTTCCTTTAAATCCGCCATAAAAGTCTCTTGTTATATAGTGCCGTCCAGAAATAAGGATTTTCATCCAACGCGGGTTCGAAGAAGAGCGCCGCTCACAATTGGGCAAAAAAGCTATTTCCGGATGAACACAAACCTAATCAAGGCAGTGAACTTCAGCCCTCAGATGGTGATGGATATCCGCTTCGCTAAGTGTGTACAAGCTGTCTATAAAATGGGGCAGAAAAAAGCCCGGGCCCGCCACCCGTGCTGCGGCCAGTTCCCCGGCAATACCCGCAACGGCAACGCCTGCAACCGCAGCGTCAAAACCGTTTTCAGCCACGGCATAAAAAGCAGTGCAGATGGCGGAAAGCATGCAGCCGGTACCGGTTACCGCGCCCATGAGTTCCGATCCGTTGGCAATCTTGACCATTTTACCCTGCCCCAGGATCATGTCTGTTTTCCCGCTGACAACAAGCGCAGATGCGGATGCAAGAAGTGCAGTTGCACCGCTTGGCAAGGCATCAGCATTTCGGTCGGGCCGGCCATGCCCGGTCAGAATGGCCCTGGCCTGTTCCGGAGAGATCCCGCTGTCCACCCCCTTGGTGGATAAATGGCCGGCAGCAAGGGCGCAGATTTCCGAAGGGTTGCCCCGAATGATTTTTGCCGGGGCAATGGCGCAAAGTTCCCGGGCAATATCAGTGCGGAAGGGCCCTGCACCAGCCCCCACAGGGTCCAGGACAACGGGTTTTTCTTTGTCCCCGGCAAGGGACATCAAGGACTTCATGACCGAAATCCGATCCGGAACCGGGGTACCGGTATTAATGCAAAGGGCGTCCGATACACCGGACATATAAGCTGCATCATCATCTGCCCAGGACATCATGGGTGATGCCCCAAGGGCCAGAAGCACATTAGCGGTCTGATTCATTACCACAAAGTTGGTCACTACATGGACCAAAGGTCTTGTATCGCGCAACGCAGCAAAAAGCCTATAAATATTTTCGGCCACTTCATGGGCGTGCATATGATCTTTCTTTCCTTTATGTCCCGGGCATTTTCCCAGGAAAATCAATTATTGTTTCCCCGGCAGGGGAAGCATAAACAAAACAAGGCAGGGAGAGCAAACGGCATGTGGATTGTATCGGCACACCACAAAAGTTTTATAAGAAAATATGTGTAACCTACACAGATCTTTCAACTTTCGTTGTGGGCTGGACCACGATGAAAAACCAAGTCAGCCCGTGGCTGTTATACAGGGAATCAAAAGGCGGGAATAAATGAAAAACCTAAGTTTATATCCGCTTCCCTGCGTCGGCATTATCCGCATCAGGTTCCAAGGGTCAGGAATATCTTCCTTCTCAGCCGGCTAAAGCCCCCCCAGCAAACGTTATTTTCAATAAATGAACTATGAACGGCAATTGATGATTTGTCAATATATTTTAAAGACCCCAAGGGAGACGGGCAAGGCAGCGCCCTGCCCGTCTCTCATGAAAAATACGGAAGAAAAATCAGTTGACCATACGGTCGTGGCCTTCCCACTCCTTCTCCCGCAACTTGAACTTTTGTAGCTTGCCTGTGGCGGTTTTAGGCAAGGAACCAAATTCAATAGACTTGGGTGCCTTGAACCGGGCCATCTTTTCCTTGCAGTATGCAATAATTTCAGCCGGATCCGGATTGGTTCCGGCCCGGGGTACAATAAAGGCCTTGGGCACTTCACCCCATTTTTCGTCGGGCACCGAGATTACGGCCACTTCCAGCACATCCGGATGGGTGTACAGCACATTTTCGATTTCAACGGTGGAAATATTTTCACCGCCTGAGATAATAATGTCCTTTTTCCGGTCCATGATCTGCACATAGTTATCCGGGTGCATAACCGCCAGGTCCCCGGAATGGAACCATCCGCCCCTGAAGGCCTCGGCAGTGGCTTCCTCATCCTTGTAATACCCCAGCATGACGTTGTTTCCCCGCATGACGATTTCACCTATGGTGGTGCCGTCCCTTGGCACCGGTTCCATGGTTTCGGCGTCCACCACATCCATGTGTTCGGCCACAATATAGGGTACACCCTGGCGGGCTTTGATGCCGGCCTTGGCCATAGGGGAGAGGTCATCCCATTTATCCTGCCACTGGCATACGGAGTGCGGACCAAACACTTCGGTCAAACCATATGTCTGGGTGATGTTGGCCCCGATATGCTCCATGTTCTGAATCACCATGGGTGCAGGCGGGGCGCCGGCGGTCATGATCTCCAGGTTGTGAGATAGTTTGACATCGTTGTCCTTGGCAAAAACAGACATACCAATGAGAATGGTGGGCGCAGCACACAGATGGGTAACACCCACCTCGGCGATAATCCGGTAGATCTCAACCGGATCAACCTTTCTCAGGCAGACATGGGTGGCACCCATGGCTGTGATGCCCCAGGTAAAACACCACCCGTTACAATGGAACATGGGCAGGGTCCATAGATATTTGCTGTCCAAATCAATTTTAAACTCCAGCAATTCGCCCAACGCGTTGAGATACGCGCCCCGGTGGTGGTACATTACGCCCTTGGGCAGGCCTGTGGTGCCGGAGGTATAATTCAAGGCAAGAACTTCCCGTTCATCTTCAATGGCAAGGGCAACCGGATCATCCGGACTATCCGCCAGAAAACGTTCATATTCAGGTCCGTCCAGGGGCATGGAATCGTCGATGTCACAGATATTGATAAAGGTTTTCACTGCGGTGAGTTCGGACACAACCTTGGACACAACCTTGCCGAATTCATTGTCCGCCACCACGACTTTGGCGTCGGAGTGATTAATGATATAGGACATTTCATTGGCAGACAGCCGGATATTGATGGAAACCAGGGCTGCGCCCAGCAACGGCACGGCATAATGGGCTTCCAGCATAGGCGGTGTATTTGGACAGATAAAGGCAACCTTGTCACCCCGGCCAACGCCAAGGGCCTTCAGACCATTGGCCAGACGAAATACCCGTTCCTGGAACTGTGTCCAGGTAAAGGTTTTATCCCCATAGATGACTGCAGTTTTGTCCGGATAGACTTTTACGCTTCTATCAAGAAAATTGGTGGGGCTTAAAATTTCGTAGTTAACGCTTTTTTCCGACATGACAGGGCTCTCCTTGTTTTATAAGAAAGTCTGTGTAACCGACACAGATCTTTCAACTTTCGTTGTGGGCTGAACCAAGGTGTAAAACCAGGTCAGCCCATGGCTGTTATTAATTATGATAAATACTTTCCATGTGTCATTAACAACGAATCTTTTAATCGTTCAATCGGCAATAGTCTCATATTTTTATGGCCGGTAATCTGACACGAACTAGGTTTAAAACCTACAGATATTTTTCCTTGCGTTTTACAATGAACCGAACAGCCCCGCAGGCAGAGCCTCTAACGCTATTTTTTTATTTCATAGACCCAGTGCACGGCAGCCTTGACAAGTTCCGTGTAATGTTTGAGCTGAAGCTTTTCCTTGATATTTTCCCGGTGGGTGCCCACGGTTTTCATGCTAAGATTCAGTCTTGACGCAATTTCCTTTGAGTCCAGACCCTCGCCCATGAGCCGAAACACCTCAAGTTCCCGATTGGTCAGGGTGTCGACACTAAAACCCACGGCAGACGGTTTTCTGGAAATTATCCGTTTGAGCAGTTTTTCCTTAATCTTATCACTGGCATAAATGTTCCCGGACAGAACCTGGCGCACCGCTTCCACCACCTGGGCAATGGCCCGCCGTTTCATCACATAGCCTCTTGCACCGGCCATCAACGCCCGTTCCGCATACATTGAATCATCATACATGGACAAAACCAGAATGGGCAAATTCGGGTATTTGCCGCGCAGTTCCGTCACCAGGTCAATGCCGTTGCTTTCGGCCAGGGAAATATCCACAATCATAAGATCCGGCATATCCTGTTCAATAATCTGCCGGGCCTTTTCCGCCGTTTCCGGACAGGCCACCACCGTGAGATCCGGTTCCCGGTTGATCAGTTCACTCATGCCCAGACAAAAAATGGGGTGGTCATCCACAATGACAATTTGGGATTTTTGACGGGCCTGAATCATACCGGGATATTCTCCTTTTTTTCCAGGACCGACGAATTCAAAATAACATGGATCTGTGTTCCCTTGAGTCCTGTATCAATGTTGAACTGCGCATCAATGATTTTAGCCCGGTAGGCCATAATCTGCAAGCCAATACCCCGGCCCGAAGGCTCAGGATCAATGCCGGTACCATTGTCCGTCACCTTCAAATGGATCAGACCATCTGCCGCATCCCGGGTCAAAGAAATTTCTATCCGGTCGCAGTTTGAATGTTTAACCGCGTTGTTCACGGCTTCCCTTGCAATATGGTAAAGATGAATGGCACAGGACTCTTCCAGAATATCCACACCCTCGTCCATGCGGTATGCAAACCGGATACCGGGATAATAGGCAAACTGATCGGCAATTTCTTCCAGGGCAGACTGAAATCCATGGCTGACCAGATGGACCGGGCAAAGGCCCCTGGCAAGTTGCCGGGTCTTTTCCACGGCATCTTCCATGAGCACACCCATTTTCCGGGCAAGGTCTGCGGCGGGATCATGCCGGGATTTAAGATCTTCCCGGATCACGGCTGCCAGGCCTGAAATGCCGATGAGATGGGGACAAAGATCGTCGTGAAGCTCCTGGCCGATGTTCATCCGTTCCCGGTCCCCGGCCTGCATCACCTGTTTTTCAAGATTTTTGGACCGGGTAATATCCCTTAAAATGATAATACTGCCGGCCAGTTTTCCTTGGGCATCAAAGGCCGACGCCCCGGATATGCTGACATTCACCACCCTGCCATCCTTTGTCAGTCTACGGGTTTCAACATTGAATATGCCCTGCCCCACCCGAACCTGGTGAATCATGACTTTTGTTTCAGGCCAGCATGCCTCGGGTACAAAATGGTCCATTTTTCTACCTTTGCACTCTTCCAAGGACCAGCCAAACACCCGGGTAAAGGCGGGATTGATATAAATCACCCGGCCTTCCATGTCATAATTGACAATGGGATCCGGGGCTGCTTCCATGAGCTGATAGTAACGCACCCGGCTTTCGTTTCTGGCCTGTTCTGCCATCCGGCGCCCCCGGATTTCATCCTTTAACTCCTGGTGGGTGGTTTCAAGCTGGTCCATGAACCGGTTAAAATACCGGGCAAGCTGGCCCACCTCGTCCCCGGAGCGGCGCTTCATCCTGGTGGAGTAATCCCCTGCCGTGGCCGTGCTGAACCGGGCCATGAGCTGGCGAAGCGGTGTGGTAATGGTCCGGCTGATGCCAAAGGTCACGGCCAGCATGATGCAAAAAAACAGCAGGGAGATGCCTAAAAATACGTTGCGGATGGTTTTTAACGGCTGGTAAAGCTCATCCAGGTAGGATGATGACGCCACAATCCACTGGTATTCGGGAATATAATTGAAGATCACCAATTTTTTGCGTGCCCGGTTCTCCCCGGGATTTTTCCAATAGTAAACAGACCGGCCCTTTTTGCGTTGCATCATGTCTTTGAGATATTGATCGGGCAGTTCGGGGGTCTGAAAAATATTAACATCCTGCAGGGCCGGATGGATGATGGCCCGGCCGTTTCTGTCAAAGACAAAGGCATAACCGCTTTGCCCGAATTTTAAGGAGAGGATACTCTGCCTGAAATCCTGGACATTGACAAGTCTGATGAATTCGGACCGGTAGGCCGAGGCGGCAATGATCCAGTCCCAGGGTTCAAAATGGGCCATGTAAAGGGCTTTAGGCCGAAGATTTTCTTCCTCGGGATTTTTCCAGTCATACTCCAGATAGCCCTGCTTTTTTTCCATCATCTGCCGGACAAAGGCGTGTTCAGCCACGTTGGTGCCCATGAGTTCGGCTCTCGGGTGTACGGCCACATCCCCGTTGCTGTCCAGGCAGTAAAGATAGCCCGATGTCCCTATGGTCTGGCTTAAAATCACTTCAGCCGCCCTTTTGCGGGCATCCTCCCGGGAAATGGTACCGGCCAGGGCTCTTTGGTACAGGTCGGTCAGTATGTCCAGATTCTTTTCCGCCACGGCCCGCAGATGATTTTTAATGGAGACATTCACAGACGTATTGACCATGTTGTAAATCATGGCGGTGGTATTGGTCAGCTCGCTTTCAATGCGGTCCTCAATATT
>JAQYWJ010000135.1 GCA_030145005.1 Desulfobacter sp.
TGGATGCCTTTTTAAAGTGCATCCCTGTGGCTGCCATCGGTGCCCTGATTATTCCGGGAGCCTTCACTGCCACGCCGGATTTGCCCTGGGCCGGTGTTGCAGGCATGGGTTTTACCCTGGTGTACGGTTTTTTCAAAGGGGGCATCATCGTTCCCGTGCTTGGGGCCGTGGCCGTGGCCTGGCTGGTGTTAAGCAGTGTTTGAACAAAAAGTCACCCATCTGCGGCGTTGCAGATGGGTGACTTTTTGTTCAAACACTATGTAAAAATAATGTAAATCACTATAAGCAATATCCTTTCATTCACCATGAAAGTCATTAAGGACACAAAGTTTAAGTACCTGATATCTTCCTGAACTTCGTGTTCTTCGTGATAAAAAAAGCAAGAATATATATTAAAAAACATTGCATGCGATTACCCTGCTTTGGAAACAAAGCATCTTGACACCGGGAAAGACTTTGAGTAATTTGTTTGCAAACGTAAAACAAGGAGAACGATTCATGCAAGATCCCACTCCGTTCCAAGCCCAGGACCTTACCCCTGATATGCAGAAAACACAGCTGATCGACATGTTTACCCGTATTGTTGTCCATTACGGCCTCTGGTTCAATGAGGTTCAGCACCAGATGGGCATGGAAAAGGCTCTTGCCGCTTTGGATACGGCCACACAATCTTCAATTGCCATTCTCATGAAACATCTGTCCCGTACCCTGGGTTTTGAACTGGACCAGGGCATGCCCAAAGCGTTGATGTCACTGGATGACGCCACAACCGAAAAATTGATGGCAGCCGTGGGAAAATCCTGGCTGGCCAATGACGGGGTCTGGTTTCAGGCTGTGGAGTTCGAGCACGGCATGAATGATGCCAAACGGTGCAATGACTCCTGCTGGGCCCGGTTTTCTCCCTTTGAAGCCCACCGCATAAAAAATATTCTGGGCCTGGGCAAACATCCGGGACTTGAGGGTCTGAAAAAAGCGTTGAATTTCAGGATGTACGCATTTATCAATGAACAGAGCATTGTGGAAGAAACTGAGGACAGTTTTGTTTTTCAGATGAATGAATGCAGGGTCCAGCGGGCAAGGGTGCGCAAGGGTCTGGATGATTATCCCTGCAAGTCCGGCGGTCTTGTTGAGTACGCCCGTTTTGCCGAAGGCGTTGATGACAGAATTAAAACCGAATGTATCGGATGCCCGCCGGATCCCCATCCTGAAACCTGGTTCTGCGCATGGCGGTTTACACTGGCACAGTGATGTTTTAATCCCGGTGTCTTAGGTTTCTTCAGTTTGAGAAAAACAGTTAAATCAATCAACTATACAACTATATAACTTTAAGAAGAAATATAAATTATGGGAGTCTCTTCCGACAAAATTCAGGAATTAAGGATAAAAGAGAAAAAGATCAAGGCCATGGGCGGTGAAAAAGCTGTGGCTAAACGGCGTGAAAAGGGCGTTCTTAACGCCAGACAGCGCCTTAACCTGCTGTTTGACGCCGGTACCTTCAGAGAACTGGATATGTTCGTGACCCACCGGTGCACCAATTTTGGCATGGAAACCAAAGAAATTCCCGCAGACGGTGTAATAACCGGCCACGGAAAGGTGAATGGTCGTCTGGTCTTTGCCTATGCCCAGGATTTTACGGCCTCAGCCGGATCCTTAGGAGAAATGCAGGCCAAAAAGATCTGTAAGGTCATGGACTTAGGGATTAAAGCCGGCGCCCCTGTTATCGGCATGAACGATTCCGGCGGTGCCCGGATTCAGGAAGGCATTGACGCTTTGTCCGGTTACGGCGAAATCTTTTTTCGTAATTCCGCGGCTTCGGGTGTGATCCCGCAGATCTCGGCCATCATGGGCCCCACGGCAGGCGGGGCGGTGTATTCTCCGGCCATGACCGATTTTATCTTCATGGTCAAGGAGTCCTCGTATATGTTCATCACCGGCCCCAATGTCATCAAGGCGGTCACCGGCGAGGAAATTTCCTTTGAGGCGCTTGGCGGTGCCATGACCCATAACGAAAAGTCCGGGGTGGCCCAGTTTGCCTGTGAGTCTGATGAGGACTGCATTGAACAGATAAAGCAGCTTTTATCCTTTTTGCCGTCCAACAATATGGAAGATCCCCCGATCAAACCCACGGACGATTCCCCGCATCGCATGGCCCCGGTCCTTGACACCATTATTCCGGATAAATCCAATCAGGCCTATGATGTCAAACAGGTCATTGCCGCCATCATGGACGACGGCTACTTTTTCGAACCCCACCAGTATTTTGCCAGAAACATTGTGATCTGTTTTGCCCGGCTCAATGGTCGTCCCATCGGTATTATTGCCAACCAGCCCATGGTTATGGCCGGCTGCCTGGATATTGATGCATCCGACAAGGCCACCCGGTTTATCCGGTTCTGTGATGCTTTTAATATTCCCATGCTCACCATTGCCGATGTGCCCGGTTATTTGCCTGGTTCCCATCAGGAGTGGGGCGGGGTCATCCGGCACGGGGCAAAACTGTTGTGGTGCTACGCCGAGGCCACAGTGCCCAAGCTTTTGCTGATTACAAGAAAGGATTACGGTGGATCATATATCGCCATGTGCTCCAAGCATCTTGGTGCGGACATGGCCTTTGCCTGGCCCATGGCCGAGGTTGCAGTCATGGGCGCTGAAGGTGCGGCAAACGTCATCCATGCAAGGGAGATTAAAAATGCCGAAGACCCGGCAGCCATGCGCAAACAGAAAATTGAAGCATATAATACCCAGTTCTCTAATCCTTATTGTGCCGCAGCAAGGGGGTATGTGGATGCAGTGATCGTGCCGAGTGAAACCCGGCCAAGGCTCATAGATGCCCTTGAGGCCGTGGCGACTAAACGGGAATTCCGGCCGGCCAAAAAACACGGAAATATTCCTGTGTAACACCCATGAGCTGACCTGGCGATGGCGATATCTAAGGGTCAATCCTTAATAAAGTATGAAAGTAATTTAACAGCTTATTGTGACTTTCATATAAAAATCGTTTAAAAAGCCAAGGAGATCTTTTTCATGACAAACAAAAAATTGGCTGCTGCCATGGCTGCTGTTCATATGTATGTCAGAACGGAAGAGGAGGCAGCCGTTGTCGCAATGCAAAATCAGGCTGCTGATGCTGCGGCCAACGCTTTAGTTTCTGCTCCGGTTGGGCAGATGAATGTTTGGGGCCTTTCCGGGCGGCAGGCGATTATGAATGCCAACGCAATGATACGGCAAAGAATGCTGAAATAATAAAATAAAAGATAATTTATGTAGGATATTATGACCGATCACAATGAAGTTAAAATGGTTGAGATGGATTATTCCGGAGTGCGGGCAAAGGCAAAAAATCCCCTGAAAATTCAGGATCTCTCCCTGCGGGACGGCCATCAGTCATTGTTTGCCACCCGGGGTCGCACCGAAGATATGATCCCTGTTGCCGAACAGATGGATGAAATCGGGTTCTGGGCTGTGGAAGTTTGGGGCGGGGCCTCCTTTCACACCATGCACCGGTATCTCAACGAAGATCCCTGGCAACGGCTTCGCACCCTGAAACGGTATTTCAAGAAAACCCCCATTTCCATGCTGCTGCGCGGCCAGAAACTTGTGGGTTACCGTAACTATGCCGATGATCTGGCCGAACTTTTTATTAAAAAGACCGTGGAAAACGGGCTGGATATTTTCAGAACCTTTGATGCGCTCAATGATTACAGAAATTTTGAAACCGTGGTACCCGTAATCAAAGCGTGTGGTGCGCATTTTCAGGGCTGCATCTGCTATACGCTGACAGAGCCCCGCCTGGGCAAAGGGGTGTATAATCTGGACTATTATGTGAAAAAGGCCAAAGACCTTGAGGATATGGGTGCCGACTCCATATGCATCAAGGATGTGGCGGGGTTGATGGCTCCCTATGACGCCTTTGAGCTGGTAAAAACGCTGAAGGCGGAAGTTACTCCTCCGATCCATCTGCATTCCCATTTTACTTCGGGCATGTCCCCCATGACCCATCTCAAGGCTGTGGAGGCAGGGATTGACATCATTGATACCTGCATGACGCCCTATGCATACAGAACATCCCATGCCGCACTTGAACCTTTTGTAATGAGCCTCATGGGCACCAACCGGGATACGGGATTTGATATCAAGGCCCTTACCCGGATCAATGAGACCCTGGAAAAAGATGTGATACCCAAGTATAAACACCTGCTGGATGACAGCAAGGTCTCCTTAATTGATATCGATGTACTCTTGCACCAGACACCGGATTTCATGCGTGCGAATCTGGAAAAACAGCTCCGGGAAATGGATGCCCTGGACAAAATTAATGATGTGTACAAAGAACTGCCCAGGGTCAGAAAAGAACTGGGCCAGATTCCGCTTGTGACACCTACCAGCCGGATTGTGGGTACCCAGACAGTGAACAATGTGCTTTTTGATACCAAGGAAGAGCGCTACAAAATGATTACGGACCAGGTCAAGGATCTGTGTTATGGCCTGTACGGAAAAACAGCTGTCCCCATTGATGCCGAGCTGCAGAAAAAAGCGCTCAAGGACTATGAAAGGGGCGAAGAACCCATTACCTGCCGTCCGGCTGAGGTTCTGACACCGGAACTTGAAAAAGCCAGGGAAGAGATCGGCGATCTGGCCGTGGATGAGGAGGATCTTATTCTTTGTGCCCTGTTCCCCGTAACCGGCAAAAAATACCTGATGCAGAAATACGGTAAGGAACAGGTGCCTGACACTGTCAAACCCATTACCCTGGAAGATGTTAAAAAACGGGATGATATGATTAAAAAGGCCAAAACAGGCAAGCTCATCGAACCGGCTGCGGATCTTCCTGAAAAAAGCGAATTTGCCAGGACCTTTAATGTCTTTGTGGACGGTGACTGTTTTGAGGTTGGTGTCGATGAAGTGGGTGGGTCTCCTGTTATCTCCTATGCTTCGCTTGCTGCGGCTACGCCTGCACCTGCAGTACCATCAGCCCCTGCAGTTCCTCCTGCGGCCCCGGCCGCACCGGCCCCGAAACCCGCACCACCCAAACCGGCCGCACCTGCACCCAAACCTGCTGCAGCTGCAGGTTCCGGCACCCCCGTCTTGGCACCCATGCCCGGCATGATTGTCAAGTATGAGAAAAATGTGGGGGATACGGTAAATGCAGGCGATGCCGTTGTGGTGATTGAGGCCATGAAGATGGAAAATATCCTTCCGGCAACAGCCGACGGAACGATCACCGCCATTAATTTCAAATCAGGTGATTCCGTGGCCAAGGATGATGTGCTGGCAACCATAGACTAATTAGTGTTTGATCACCCATTTGGGGATTTTTTTGTCCAAACACGGGTTCCCTTTTAGGCGCTTATTTATATAAAACACAACAGAGGGATGGTTTGACAACCATCCCTCTGTGCTTATTATGCTAGTTGTTGCCGGTTTGTAATCCGGAACCACTATAATAAGGAGAAAATAATGGCATTTGAAACCAAAGAAGAACTACTTGAAAAATATATAAAAATGGACAAGCCCCATTGTCCCCATTGTGATGAGCCCATGACCCTGTGGGAGATCCCTCCCATCAATTTTTCCGACGGTTTGGGCTGGCAAACCCCCTATCTGTTTGTTTGTTTTAACAATGACTGTTCTTCTTATAAAAAGGGATGGGAGCATATAGAAGAATCCATGGAAACAACCGCCTCCTACCGGTGCTTTTGCGAACCAGGCGCCGACCATTTTGAATACATGCCTGTGTTCAGTCCCATCGGCGGCACCGGCACTCTTATGGATGATGCAACGCTTGTGGCGGAAGAGGCCAAAAAAGAGTTGTTGATACAGACCTTTTCCATTCTCACGGATTATTATATGTCCAAAGACTGGGATGAGATTTTAAAAATCTGTTTGGACCCCAAGATTCCCGCCAAGGCGAGGCTGAAAGCGGCAGAAATGGTTGGAGAGTTAGGTGATGCCACGGCCGTGGAGCACCTGATCAACCACAAATTCCCCACTCCGGTATTACAGGAGGGGGTGAATAAAACCATTGAACAGCTCCATGAACGCCATTTTACCCGGGAATGTCCCTTCTGTGCCGAGATTATTAAAAATCGGGCCACGGTCTGTAAACATTGCGGCAAGGATGTGCCAAAGGCGTAAGACAGCGATATGCAGGAGCGTCATTGGGGAATGATCCCCGATAAAAACAGGGCATTGATCCACACAAAAAGAATGATGC
>JAQYWJ010000007.1 GCA_030145005.1 Desulfobacter sp.
AAACGGTCCAGGTCCGATCTATCTTGGATCAAAATCTGCCGGATCACTCTGACATGGGGGGTGAAATGGGATTTGAACCACTCTTTTGCCCTGTCAAGCCGGTGAAAAAATGCCCCCTTCCGGTTAGGCACTTCAAAAATATGGTAACCTATCTTTTTCCACCCCGGGCCGGGCTCGGCATCGAGCACCACAGACTGAATAAACTCAAAATCCCCTTGTTTGCTCCACAACTCGCCATCCAATTCAAAAGCAGGAAAGTTTTTGATGAACCATGGCGGCGGGTGAAGGGGCAGCCCCTTTCGGGTCAACAGGCGAGTGCCGTCCCAGTATCCCCTTATCCCATCCAGTTTTTCGCTCATTACCCAGCCCTTAATGTCTTCTTTTCCGGTATATGACCGGGCCTTTTGCAAATGTAAATCCTTTGCCTGGCAAAACGTGCAAAAAAAGAAGCTCACCATTGTCCCCATTAAAACAACTTTCCAAATAAGCGGTTTCATCCGCTTCATTGCTCGTGTCGTAGCATCCTCTGCTGCCGGCAGGCGGTTCATTTTTCTGATGTTTCCTTATACCAACTCCGCCCCAACTCTTTCCTGATGGCCTTACGGACTTCCTTAATGTAATTAGGGGACATGTAGAACACGCCTTCCAGCTCTGCCGGGCTTAGCCCCCTGAGGTGTGGGGGCAAGTTAGTCCGCAACAGCAAAACGATGTCGCTGCTTGCCCAGGGATGGCGATACCAGTAATGATGTCCGATAATATTGAAGCCCCGGCCGGCCTGATTGAGTGAGAGGTCAATAACTTCGAAATTAATAATCCCTGAAGCTTCGGCAAAAGATATCTCGGCCGCTTCGGCAGTCTCCTCCCCGACCCGCACGCTGCCACCCATATATTTTTCAGCCGCCAGCAAAGCAGGATCATGATCTGAAACGGTCACTACCACCTGGTCGGCTAACGCACTGATCGCAGGCAACCGCTGTTGGAAGGTTTCCAGGGGAACGTCGGCGGCCGCAAAAACTACGGCTCCGAGACGGAACCTCTCTCTCAGACTGTCCTTATTGAGCTCGGGATGGGCAGAGCGCAATTCGTAAAGCGCCTTCGAGGCCACTCTCCCTCCGGCGCTGTAGGACAAGAGATTGATATGCTCAGCATTGGTGTACATGGCCAGAAACTCCAAAAAAGACCGCAGTGCCTGGCTGGAGTTTTTCGCCCGCGACACATCCATACCGAAGAGGTAATAAAGAATATTCTGATGAGAGGGCCAGTCAAAAGCGATACCGACAAAATCACGGCCAGAAAAATGGTCTATTTCCGCAGTCATCGCAACAGCATTAAGAAAATCGACCTTGGTGCCGTGCACATAAACCAAGATTTCCTTGTCTTGTGCAGTTGCCAGTTGGGTATTGATCGCCGATACGAATACTTTCTGTCCCGTTGATAATGGTTGCTTGTCACCGAAGAGGAAGGTGTCATTCAGGGAACCCATTTCATAGACGTTCTGTAGGGTAATGGGAACAGGGGCTTCCCGCTCTGGTGCAATCGAGGCACGATAGAGATCCTCCCAGTTGAAGTTCTCATCACCAAAACGCAGAGTCGCTTTTCCAAGACGCAACACCTTATCTTGTTTATTACCATAAGGAAGGGCATTTACTTCCATGTCTTGTGGCTGCCGGTTTGTTCCGTAGAAGACCGTCAGCAAAGTGTCTCGTCCGGCGTCTTCCAAATGGGCAAACGGATCGATGGCGGCTTCATGATAGATTGCCGGGGTTTCCATGAGGATGAATTCCGGCGTTGCAGTACAACCGACAAAAACGATGGCAAGAAACAAAAGCCCCCAGCGGAAGGAAGGTAAAAGCCGAGAACTCTGAGAGTTTATGGACACCTTTGAGAGAGGAAGCATAGTTTAGACCTCACGATTTTTTCTTAGGAACCAGTCTTAGGAACCAGCGCTCAGCCAGAAAGCGATAGATCAAGGCGACGCCAAGAGCACCAGCCAGGGCCAAAAGGATGAGGATGGCTGCGAGCACAAACGCCCGGTCGATCAGTTTCTGCTCTTCGTTTTTAACGTTTTTCAGTAGTTGCTGAATATGGGGAGCGGCGGCTTCCATGTCCTCTGGTGAGACAAAGCCATCAAGGTTGTCGAGCAGCAGGTTGAACTCCTTGGCGACCTCTTGGATTTGTATTGCCAACTGTGTTGCTCCCTGGATAACATTGTCATCGCTGTTGCTTAAAACGCCTTCACCTCCTGTGTCCTCGACAAGCTCATCAATGGCCAAGACAAGTGCCGAATAATCCTGAGCGGTTTTTGATCCAACTTCGAGGGTTGTCTGCACGCGAGACAGCAAATCCCTGATGCTGTTCTCCTTTGCCGTGAACTCATTGATCCAGATCGCTCTTTCTTCTTTTAACAACGTGCTGAAATACTTGAGCACCAGCTCTCTTTCGGCGGCAAAATTCTGAGGTAGCAACTCGAGCGTTCGGCTTGTTTGGGCCGCGGTTTTTTGCAGTTCACTGAAATCTCCAACCAGCTGGTAAACCAAGGGGTTCTCCGTCAACTGGTCAATCAACAGTTCAGTCTGCAGCGTGATCAAGCGTGGCATCCGCTCACCCAAAAACAGCGCACGGTCTGCGACCAACATGGCTTCATCGACTTTCAGGAGCGTCTGGCTGAGCGAGGCCAGCAACCCCTGGGATTCCTCGGAAAAGGGATGAACGGGGCGGCCGCGTGCTGTAGAAAAGTCCTTCAAACGAACATCTGACACATACCATTGGTTGGGATGTTCCTGCTGCCACCGGTCAATGATTGCGAGCACGGTGTCTTGCTGCTGTTCAGAAAGCACCATCGCCGCCAGTTGCCAGACCTCCTCCTCTAGTCGTCGGTATGCCGCAAGCAAGGGCTTGCCCGCAGGGCCATAGACTTCGGGCACCCAGTAGGTTTCCGTAGCCTTATGACCCAGGCGAATAAAGGTGATCATATCCAGAAGGCTGGCGACGGGGCTTGGTTGGGCAGCGATGCTGATGGCTGAAGAGGTGTAAAGAAGTTTATTGTACTCGACCGCAAGCTTTTTCTCGGGGGGCAAATCTGAACGATGGAGTTCGTCCATGGCTTGCCAGATAACCATCGCATACTGGTCCGAAAAAGCCATAACTTCGGCTTGAAGTTGGCGCTCTGTCACTCCTGCAGATGAGGCAAAAAGCCCGTCGGTCTGAACTGCCGGGTTGGTTTGTCCCTGGAATGGTTGGATACATGAGGCAAGCAATAGTAGTGAAATGAAATATAAAAACAGCCTTATAAATCTTTTTATCATCAAAATCTCCATGGGGAGAAGTTAAATCTTTATTGACTATCTTACACAATAAACTCTCAGAGACAGTTGTGCCACCGGGCCGATCCGAGATGTCCTCTGCTTATGCTATACTTACTGCGTTTGAATGACCCATTTTTCAAACAAGCAGACCTATACCCACACGCTTAAATCCAGGATCACGAAAGAGTCAAAAAGGCCGCTCGATTTATAATGATTTGGGATGGTTCCGTCTTGTGGTTTAACGTATCGCGGCCACAAACAGTATAGAAACGATTCAATCGTTTCAATAATATATTGTCTTTTCAATAAAATCAATCAGTACAACAGGGCAAACGCATTAAAATTTTTGGTTGTGTTGCAAAAAATTTTTCGGGTTAAAGAAGGGCTTTGATTGGATCCTTTTTACGTGGCAAGCTCAAACAGATTTTCGATGAATTTGATCTGATTTTTAACATCTCCTTTTTTAACCCCTTCAACCTGTTCCTTTCGAATCATGTGCATCGTCTCATACCCCCTGAGCGTCCTCCAAGCCGTGTGAAAGGATTGAAAGCCGAGGCCGGGTTTAACCCGCCGCTTGATAAACCGATGATCCTGTTCAACGATATTGTTCAAGTACTTGATTTGTCTGACTTCACAAGCTTCCGGAAGGAATCCTTCCTCTTTGAGTTCCTTGATCGCTGCAGGATAAGCGGGGTTCTTATCAACCGTAATTACCCGGGGTGTTTACGTATGTGAGGATTTTAAGGCTTTCCTGAAAAACCGTTTGGCAGCTTTGGTATCTCTTCTCGCGCGCAGTATGAAATCGATTGTATTTCCTTGAGAATCAACCGCTTTACCTCGGTTCGAGTTCGTTCATAATGTCGGTAAGCGTGGAAAATCCCTATTGCACTCACTGATTGAGGTGGTAATCAAGTAAGACCCCAAAACGCGACAGGAGCCTAATTTTACTGCCATGCCCTAAGGGCCATGCACCTTTCACCAACATTACAGAACATAAAGTCATAAGGATTTCTGCAATGTTGGTGTTAAGAGTTATTGTATAGCGCACAATGTCCGGCGATAGATGGATTCAAGCAGTTCCGGGGTTACGGGCTTGTTTCCTGCGGCTGCCGCCGCCCTGACCTGGGGCAGCAAACTTTGGGCAGCATCGGCATCAATGTTGATATTGCGGTGGGCCAGTGCATGTTTTATGGCGGCCGAACCTGAATGCACTCCTAAAACCATCTGCCTTGGGTGGCGCCGGCCCACCTGTTCAGGGTCATATAACTCATAGGATCGTGTATCTTTCAACAGGCCGGCGCAGTGAATGCCGGATTCATGGGAAAATATCCGTGACCCCACAATGGGTTTGTCCGCATGGATCTGCTGTCCTGAAAATGTTGCCACTGTATTGCATAGCCGGGCAAGCCCTGACAGGCGCATATTACTTTTTTTTGCACCAATGCCGAACAGGGCCATGGCCGTTTCTTCAAGGGGGGCATTGCCTGCCCGCTCCCCGAGTCCGTTCACCGTGACACTGATGGCCTTGGCGCCTGCATCCACGGCAGACACGGCATTGGCCGTGGCCATGCCAAGATCGTTGTGTCCGTGAAATTCCAGGGCCAACCCGGGAAGACGGATTAAAAGGGTCTCTACCATATCCATGAGTGCGGACGGAGTAATCATGCCCACGGTATCGGCAAGCCGTACCCGGTGGACGCCTAATCCGATGGATTCCCGGCAGAACCGTAAAAGAAAATCCATGTCCGTGCGGGTGGCATCCTGGGCGCCCACGGAGACCTGGTCAAAATAGTGTCTTGCGAACCGTACGGTTTCATCCAGGGTATCAAGCACCCACGCCTCATTTTTCTCAAAGGTCTTGAGCAGAATGGATGATGTGGGGAAACTGATGTGCACCCCGGGGGTGTTGCAGCCAATCGCCAGTTCGATATCTTTTTTGACCGCCCTGCACCAGCAGGTGAGCATGCTGGGCAGGTTCAACCGGGCAATGGCTTCAATTTCCCTGCATGCAAACTCGCCCATGGCAGGGATGCCCACTTCAATCTCGTCAACGCCGCATTCGGCAAGCCGGCACGCAATGGTCAATTTTTCCAGGGGCCTGAAAAAGACACCCGGGGCCTGTTCCCCGTCCCGAAGAGTGGTGTCCACCATCCATACCCGCACATCATGGGTTTTCATTACAGTACGTAGTCCTCTGCAATCTCGCCGTCTTCCATGGCATCTAAAATGGCGTCAATGGCCTCTTCGTTCTCCACGTTTCCATACCAGATATTATCCGGATAAATCACCATGACAGGACCGTCATCACACTGTTTCAGGCAGCAGGTGGAAGAGATCAGCACCTCTTCGAGCCCTCTGTCAATCACTTCATTTTCAATATAGGCCATGAAATCTCCGGACCCTTTTCTGTGGCATTTGCCTTTAGTTTCTCCACTGGGACGGAAACTTGAGCAGACGAGGATGTGTTTTTCAGGTTTATTCATTTTTTTCTCCTTCAAGATTTCATTCTTTTAATTGGTTGCTCTTAAATAGTATTTGGTTCAAAAATAAGTTACATACAACCGGTGCCGGTTCCTCGGCACTCCCCGCAAGCGGTCTGTGCCCGGACGATCAGATGGTTTAACGACTCCCCCTTTTTAAGCGCCACGAGTACAAGATCAATCATGCCGTTGACCTCATGGATGGTAAATCCCATGGTGCCCATAATTTTTTTAGGCGTATCCCCGGCACCGGACACGAGAATGGTGTGACAATCTTTAATGGTCCGGGCAAGGTTCTGCCATCTGGCATCCCCGCCGCCGGGTTTAGGCAAGGTTCTTGTTTCCACAAATTCCGGTGTTTCCCGGTTTAAGTCATAGATGTGTAATTCCGTGGCCTCACCCAGGTGCTGGTTGATCAACGCACCTTCCCGGGTGGCCAGGGCCACATACGGCCTTGGCGCGGGGGTGGTCCCACAGGTATCTGCAACCGGATCCTCATGGCAATACTTCGGGGTACTGGGAAAAGGGACAGGGGCAGTAGCATGGTATGTCAGTCGATCCATGAGTTTCTGATTCAAGGGATCGTCCAGCAGACCCACGGCATCGGCCCGGCAGCGTTTACAATGTGTCATCTGGGGTACAAAAACCTTGGCTGCTTTTCTAATTGTCTTGACCAGATCTTTACCCGGCTCTGCCATGTTCTCAAAATTTGCGCCTTTGGTGGGGAAATAGGGCATGCAGTTGAAGATATCCACGCCCATTTCACCCATTTTTTTGGCCACATCTGTCATATGGTCGTCATTGATGCCGGGCAAAAGAATGGAATTGACCTTGACCATGATATTGCGTTCCTTAAGGCCTTTAACGGCGGCAAGCTGGCGCTCTAAAAGCAGTCCTGCACCCTGGGCCGGACCCACGGACCGTTTGCCGTCCCTGACCCAGGAATAAATCTTTGCGCCGATGTCAGGGTCCACCGCATTGATGGTGATGCTCACATGGGTGGTATTGACGGCTTTGAGTTCATCCAGGTAGGGATGGATGTTCATGCCGTTGGTGGCCACGCACAGCAGCATTTCCGGATAGGCGGCACGCACCCTGGTCAAGGTTTCCATGGTTTTGTCGCCGTTGGCAAAGGGATCGCCCGGGCCTGCAATGCCCACCACAGCGGTGTTGGGTTTTGCCTCAACCACGTCTGCCAGGTAGGCCATGGCCTGGTCCGGGCTTAAAATGGAGGAGGTGACCCCGGGGCGGCTTTCATTGACACAATCAAACTTTCTGTTACAAAAATTGCACTGGATATTACAGGCCGGCGCAACCGGAAGGTGGACACGACCGAAATCCTTGCAGGATTTTTTATTAAAACAGGGGTGGTTATCTAAGTTCATTTTAATTTTCCTTACACTCAATGGTCGAGTTACATATATGAGTATCCAATTTTGGATTCGGTCTGTTTTGCCGTAAGAATTGTATTGACGATATTGTCAAACAATTGCTGGGCCCCTTTGTATCCAACGTGCAGGATACGCGCGCCGCCCACCCGGTCGTGGATGGGAAATCCCACCCGGACCATGGGGATCTTAAGCCGTCTTGCCATGGCATATCCCTTGGAGTTGCCGATGATGATTTCAGGCCGCTGGTCTTCGGGCATGGCTGCGGCGGTCTCTTCCATGCAGGTGAAGTCCATGTCATTCTGGATGATAACCTGGTCAATGAGCGTTTCGGGCAGGGTCTGTTCAAGGGCTTTTTTAAATGTTTTGCTTTTGCCGCCGGATGCGCAGAGCACGGGAATTATACCGACTTCAGCAAGGAATCCGGCCATGGAGACAACAAAATCCTCTTCGCCGTAAATCAGGGCCCGTTTTTTCGATACATATTTATTGCCGTCCACATAGGCATCCACCAGCCGCCACTTTTCTTTTCTGTACCGTTCAGGCACGGGCCTGCCCGAAATCCGGGACAGGATATCCAAAAAGCGATCCGTGGCCTTTACCCCGATGGGGATGGGAAGCCGTGTGCAGGGGATCCCAAAGCGTTTGTTTAAGATGTCTCCCGCGGTTTCCTGGCCGTTTTCAGCGGCCAGGGCCAGCACGGCACCGAACTCCATGCTGTGGACAGCCACGTTCATCTTTTCAATGGCCGAAATGGGCGTGCCGCCTTTCTGGATGGCCTGGTATTCCTGCCATGACGGTCCTTCCAGCCGTTCCGAATAATCGGGCAAAATGGTGACAGGGGTATTAAAATCCTCAAAAATATCTTTTAAATGCCGGAGGTCTTCGTTGGAGAGCATGCCGGGAAACAGGTTGATTTTTTTCTTTTTCTTGGGCCGGTAAACGATTCTTTTACCCACCGGGTTGAAGCGGTCCACAACGGCAGCCACGGCACCATGGAACCCGTCCACGTGGGTGCCGGTATATGACGGTGTGGATACATGGACCAGGGCCGTACCTTTGATCGTATTGTCCATGCTGTTTAATATTAACTGGACATCATCACCAATGGTTTCGGACAGGCATGTGGTGGCGATACCGATCATGGCCGGGGCATACTGGCTTGCCACGTTTTCAATGGCCAGTTTCAGGTTGGCACCGCCGCCGAATACGGCCGTTTCCTCGGTGAAGTTGGATGAGGCAATATCCACCGGCTCCTTGAAATGGGAGATCAGGTATCGCCGCATATAGGTGGAGCATCCCTGGGAGCCGTGAAGCAGGGGCACACAGCCTTCGATTCCCTGGAACACCAGGGTGGCCCCTAAAGGCGTGCACATTTTGCATGCATTCTGGGTAGCGGTGTATGATGGTGTATTCTTGTGTTTTCTCAGGCTCATATGGCACCTTCCTTTCCGGTTAGGTTCTGCCGTCTGGGTACAAGATCCCATACCGGGCTTGTAACGGTTCCGTGTACTTCTTTGGCAAAATTGACCATGCCTTCAAAGCCCACCAACGGAATTTTGCGTTCATGGTTATGGTCGCAGAACCCGATGCCCATCTTATAGGCAATGGGGCGTTCCTTGACGCCACCGATAAACAGGTCTGCGTCCTTCTCAACGGAATACTTGGCCAGCTCCAGCGGGTTTGAGTCGTCTAAAATTACGGTGCCCTCATTACACATCTGCCTGAGCACTTTATAATCTTCCTGGGTACCGGTCTGGGAGCCGGCCAGGACCACTTCCATGCCAAGGGTTTTTAATGCCTTGATCAAGGAAAATGCCTTGAACGCGCCGCCCACGTATATGGCCGCTTTTTTGCCTTCAAGGTCTTTTTTCATGGTTTCCAGGCGGGGGATAATGGCCTGGACTTTCTCTTTGATAAGGTCCTGGGTTTTTTTAAGAATTTCGGGGTTTTTATCAAAGAATACAGCGACCTGGTACAGGGCATCCGAGGTATCTTCAATGCCGAAATAGGAGACCCTTATAAATGGGATGCCGTACTCTTCCTCCATCTGCTTTGCCAGGTGGGAGACCGACCCTGAACACTGGACCACGTTCAGGGCGGCATTGCCCGCCTGCATAACCTCGTCCACCCGGCCGTCTCCTGTGATCACAGAGACCACCTTGACCCCCATGGCTTCATAATATTTTTTTATGATCCAGGTCTCTCCGCCAATATTGAATTCGCCCATGATATTGATGGAATCGGGGAGGGTGACCCGGGGGGATTTGTTTCTTTCGATCAGACTGAACAAGGCGTCGCAGGCGGCCTTGTATCCGTCTTTTTTGGTGCCTTTAAATCCTTCGGAGTGGACAGCGATGACAGGGATACCGGTCTCTTCTTCCACCTGGCGGCAGATCGCGTCCACGTCATCACCAATAATGCCCACAATACATGTACAATAGATAAAGGCGGCTTTGGGTGAATATTTATCAATCAGCTCCAGCAATGCCTTTTTCAACTTTTTTTCTCCGCCATAGATAATATCGGTCTCTGACAAATCCGTTGAAAAACTCATCCGGTGAAGCTCCGGGCCCGAAGACTGGGCCCCTCTGATATCCCAGGTATAGGAGGCGCACCCGATGGGGCCGTGAATCAGATGCAACGCGTCGGCGATGGGGTAAAGCACCACCCTGGAGCCGCAGAACACACAGGCCCGCTGGCTGACTGCACCGGCCAGACTCTTGGTTTCACATTCCATCTCAAAGGGCTGGTTACCCTTCTGGTAGATCTGTTTTTCCCGCTGTTTGAGTACCGATATGGAGGTCATTTTATTTATCCTTTACTGCTTTAATTTACTCTACCAGTTCAAAACTTTCTTCCGGTGCATCCCGGTCCGTGCGGTCCATCAGGGCGCTCAGGATTTTTTCCAGGAAATGCAACCCGCCTTTGTATCCCACGGTGGGAAAGTAGGAGTGGCCGACCCGGTCCAGGATGGGGAACCCGTGGCGTACAAACGGAATGTCCTCGTCCCGGGCAATGTACTTGCCGTAGGTGTTGCAGATGAGCAGGTCCACGGGTTCGTTCTTGATCAACTGATGCAGGTGGAACAGGTCGCTGGGGCCCTTGACGTTGATCTCGTCACCGAACCGGGCCGTGACCTCCTTGATCCGTTTGGTAAAGGCCTTACCCGGGGTACCGGTGACGATATGGACCGGTTTCATGCCCATGGTGACCAGAAATTCGGTCAGGGCGATGACCTGATCCGGGTCTCCGGCAATGGCCACCTTTTTACCGTACAGGTGGGGCTGCATGTCTGAGATCACATCTAAAAGCTGTCCCCGCTCCTGGGTAATGGTATCGGGTACCGAGACGCCGGCTGCGGTGCGCAGGGCATCAACAAACCGGTCTGTGGCCAAAAGGCCGATAGGCAGATCCTGCACCTGACAGGGGACCTTGAACTGGGTATCAAGGGCTCTGACCGCATCTGCCGAGGCCCAGGCGCCCAGGCCGATGGAGCCGATACTGTCGCCGGTACTCTTGAGCTCTTCGATGGAGACGCCGCCCTTGGGGTACATATTAAATTTGCCGGTCATGGGGCCGTTCAAAATGCCCGAGGTGTCCGGAAAGAGGATGGTCTCAACACCCAACATCCCGGCGATCCGCTTCATTTCAACCATATCCGAAGGCTCCACAAATCCAGGCACAATGTTGACTTTCCCGTTGGATTTGCCGGTCTTTTCAGCAAGCTGGACAGCCATGGACTTAACCATATTGGAAAAGCCTGTGACATGGGACCCCACATAGGAAGGGGTGGATGTATGGACGACATATTTGCCTTCGGGGATTGTGCCGTCTTTATAGGCCTTCTTGACAATCTGGTTAACGTCGTCGCCAATGGTTTCCGACAGACAGGTGGTGTGAACCGCAACCACGTCAGGCTTATAAGTGGTGAATATGGTTAAAAGGGCCTGGAGCAGGTTCGCCTGGCCACCGAATACCGATGCCCCTTCAGTAAAGGAGGAGGTGGCCGCCATAACGGGTTCACGGTAATGACGGGTCAGCGCGGACCTGTGATAGGCGCAGCAGCCCTGGGAACCATGGCTGTGAGGTAGACAGCCATGGATTCCGAGACCCGCGTACATGGCCCCGATGGGCTGGCAGGTCTTAGCCGGGTTAACAGACAGGACTTTTCTTTCTTTAATCTCTTTTGGTGTATGTCGAAGCAGCATAAGTTTCTCCTGTTGCTTTTTATCTATGTTTTCAGGTATTTTTTATAAGAAAGTCTGTGCAACCTACCCAGATCTTTCAACTTTCGTTGTGGGCTGAGTCTGGGTGTTGGTTGATAGACCAGATCAGCCCGTGGCTGTTATATGGAATCCTCGGCCTATGGCCGTTATTCCCCAACGAACGTGGCGGACAATTCCGGGTCCTTCTGCCATGGGGCTTCCAGGTACTGCCAGATATTGGCGTTGAGCATGCGGTCAATTTCCTCAAAAAAGTTTACCGCGCCTTCAAATACCGCGTATGGCCCACCCGTGTCATAGGAGTGGAGCTGTTTCATGGGAATACCGTGCTTCTGGACCGCGTATTTTTCCTTGATACCGGCACAGAAGATGTCCGGCTTGTACATGGCAATAAGGGTTTCTGTTTCGTGGTGGCTGATGTCATCAACGATCAGGGAGCCTTTGACCATTTCAGGGATCAGGCCGTCATACTTTTTAAACGGATAGCCGGATTCTTCCAGCGCCTGCATCTGTTCCTCGGTCTTCCTAGGGCTGTACAGGTTTTCATCTTTTTCTATGGTCAATTCTTCAATATTTCTGGAATCGGCATCAACCTTGATATCCGGAATGACATCGCGTCCTTCATAGTCATCCCTGTGGGCAAACTCGTATCCGGCAGAAAGCACCGTCATGCCGATATCTCTAAACAGTTCCTGGTAGTGGTGGGCCCGGGAACCGCCCACAAACATCATGGCAGTTTTGCCCTCACACCGTTTTTTGACCTCTTTGATTTTGGCCTCAACAGGAATCATCTCCTCGGCAATGACCTCTTCCACCCGGTCAATGAGTTCCTGGTCTTCAAAATAGGCGGCTATTTTGCGCAGGCTGCTCGCTGTTGACGTGGGTCCCGTAAAGCTGACTTTTATCCAGGGAATGCCGTACTTTGTCTCCAGCATGTCTGCGACGTAGTTAATGGATCTGTGGCACATAACCGCATTGAGATCTGCGGTGTGACAGTTGGCAAACTGGTCAACGGTGGAGTTGCCTGAAAATGTGGAAACAAGATCAATGCCGCACTTATTCAGCAATTCGTCGATGATGAACCCGTCGCCGCCGATGTTGTATTCACCCAGCAGGTTAATTTTAAATTTGGCGTCCATGACCGTGTCATTCAAGCCCACAACATGTTTAAAAATAGTGTTGTTGGCAATGTGATGGCCGGCAGACTGGCTCACGCCTTTATATCCTTCACAGGAAAATCCAAAAATATTGATGCCAAGCTTTTCTTTCATCTCTCTTGCCACGGCATGGACATCATCGCCGATCAGACCGACCGGACAGGTGGAAAAGATGGAGATGGCCTTGGGTTTGAAAATGTCATAGGCTTCCTGAATGGCCGCTTTAAGTTTCTTTTCCCCACCGAAAACAATGTCCTCGTCCTTCATGTCTGTGGAAAAGCAGTAGTTTATATAATTGTCAGCATCGTCTGACGGGGGACGGGTCTGGTTACGCCGGGTCAGCCAGGAGTAGAATCCGCAGCCGATGGGGCCGTGAGTCAGGTTGATAATGTCCCGGGTCGGGCCCATGATGACGCCTTTGCAGCCGGCATAACAGCACCCTCTCTGGGTGATGATGCCCGGAACGGTCCTGACATTGGCTCCTACCTGGAGGCCGTCTTTTTCATCGCTTGCAACCGGCGTGATCTGTTTGGCGCGTTTCCGGGCCACTTTGGGCGGATACTTTGCCAGTATTTCTTTTTTTATATCTTCCGGGTTAACGGTGTGGGTTCGTTCGCCTGTCATATGTTTATACCCCTATCTTTTCTCTCATGTTATTTTGCTTAAAAATCGTCAAGAACGGCATCTCCGTGTTCTGATGTTCTCACGGAGATGGAGTCTTCGGTGGGCTTGACCCATATAACCCCGTCTCCTGATTTTCCGGTTTGGTTGGCTTCAATAATGGTGTCTACGGTTTTTTGGACCAGTTTGTCGGGAACAACTACAAATATGGCCCGTCTGGGCTGGAGGCGGTCGCTCTGGCCCAACTGGGCAATGGCCTCTTCATGCCCCTGTTCCGCACCCTTAAGCAGGTCCATGCTCACCAGGGCTTTGCCACGGCCCAGGCACTCTACGGCGGTCATGGAAGAAACGCCCGCGTCAATCAGAGCCTTTTTGGTCTTATTGATCCTGTTCATGCGGACGACGGCCATGATCTCTTTCATGATGCCTCCTCTACGTCTTCATCAAGGTCTATGTTTTTTTTGCCTGAGCTAATGGTATAAGAATCAATTACTGGAGAAATAAAAATCTTGCCGTCGCCAAAGGCGCCTTTTTCACCGGTCTTTGCCGTTTCCAAAATGGTTTTAAGAAGAAACTCACGATCTTTTTCATCTATAACCGATATCAGCATCTCCTTGGGAATTTCGTCATAGGTAACTTCACCGATTTTTATCCCCCGCTGCTTTCCACGTCCTGCCACACTCATCCGAGTGACAGCCGGATACCCAGCTTCCATGAGGGCGGCCATTACTGCGTTAACTTTTTCAGGGCGGACAATGGATTTAATCATTACTTTCATTTAAATGTTCCTTATGGCTCTTAGGTTAATGGTTAGGAAGCGATCCCGTAGTCAATGAGCAGTGACTCCAGTTCTTCAATCTCAAGGGGTGTCGGGATGACAAACATTTCATTTTCATCCATTTTTCTGGACAGCGCCCGGTACTCATCTGCCTGGGGGTGTTCCGGCGCAAAGTCGATAACCGTCTTTCTGTTGATCTCAGCCTGCTGAACCATGTTGTGCCTGGGAACAAAGTGGATCATCTGGGTGCCCAATCTCTTGGCCAGCTGTTCAATCATTTCCAATTCGTTGTCGACCTGGCGGGAGTTGCAGATCAGGCCGCCGAGACGAACCCCACCGGACTGGGCAAATTTGACGATACCTTTACAGATGTTGTTGGCTGCGTACATGGCCATCATCTCGCCGGAGACAACAATATATATCTCCTGTGCCTTGCCTTCACGGATGGGCATGGCAAATCCGCCGCAGACAACGTCGCCCAAAACATCATAAAATACATAATCCAAATCCTGTTCTTCGTCATAGGCACCCAGCTGTTCCAGCAGGTTGATGGAGGTGATGATCCCGCGGCCCGCGCAGCCGACACCGGGTTCTGGTCCGCCTGATTCCGTACACAGAACCCCGCCGTATCCGGCTTTTCTAACATCGTCCAGTTCAACATCTTCGCCTTCTTCTCTCAGGGTATCCAGAACGGTTTTCTGGGCCAGTCCGTTGAGCATGAGCCGTGTGGAGTCGGACTTGGGGTCGCAGCCCACGATCATGATTTTTTTGCCCGCTTCCACCAGTCCTGCTACCGTATTCTGAGTTGTTGTGGATTTGCCGATGCCGCCTTTTCCGTAGATTGCTACCTTTCTCATTTTTTTTTAGCTCCTTAAATTAAGCTTTAGTTGTGTTTAATTTTGACAGGCCAAGAACCTGTCCGTTGTCGTAATGCCAGTAATTGCAATAGGCGTTCCATCGAAATTTCAGATAAACGACAAAAAAATCTAACCTGTTTGAATTACAAATTGTTTTAAATAAAAAGAAATTTTTATTTGTGTCGACGTGAGCTGAGAGGGGCTTGAATATTACGAAAAGGGAATATATTTTGATTCAAATATGTAACTTAATTTTAATGAATAGATTGTTATTCACTAAGCTTGGTTTTTCAGGTGTTAAAATCTAATTCTTGTTAAGTCTTAATAGGAACGGTTAAATCTTAATAGGAACGAGCGAGATGTCAGCCAACAGAACCGTCTTAATCAGACCGATCCAAAGGCACCAAAAATGTAATTTTTTATTTTGTACTTTTTTTGCTAACGAATATGTGAAGAATCTCTTCCGACTTAAGATCTTATTATTGATACAATCAGGCTGATTCCCGGCAACCGGCAACATGGTCGGCAATCACCGTCCTTGTCATATCGGCAATCTTTTCAGGGGCCATATCCCTGAAACGGGAAAAGGGAATGGTATCCAAAACCTTTACTGTCATCTTCGTGTGCCCCTGAAAGGTCAGCGAGTGTTTAGGCAACGCCTTATTTGTATTGCAAATGGCAATGGGCTGAATGTCAACACCTGTTTTTTTAGCCAGGAGAAATGCGCCGGGTTTGAACCTGCCGATACGGCCGTCTTTGGACCTTGTGCCTTCGGGGAAGAAAAAAATGGAAATGTTTTGCCGTAAAAGTGCCTCACAGTCGGCTATCATAGCCTTGATACTGTCCTTGTCACCACGCTTGAGTTTAATGTCCCCATTGTTAAAAGCCATATTCCACCCAACGAGCGGCAGTCGGAAAACGGAAATTTTGGACACCCACCGATAGGGAAACAGCAGTCGGTAAAGCACAAGGATGTCCAGCTGGCTTTGATGATTGGATACAAACACATAGTTTTTCCGCATCTCAAGCTTTTGCCGTCCCACAACTTTTACGGACCAGGGCGGCATAACCCAGGTATAAACCGAGGCCCAGAACGCACTGAAAACGTTTGACACAATCCTTCGCGGATCAAAGGGCGCGGTGCATATCCGCAACACACAGGCCACACAGAAAAAAAAGGCGGATGTGATACAGATAAAGGCAATAAATACGGCTGAAAAAACCTTATTTAATACCGTTTTACTATAACTCATATGGGGTTAAACTCTCATACCCGTCATCTGTGACAAGGATGGTCTGCTCAAACTGGGCGGACAGGGACCCGTCATTGGTCACAGCTGTCCATCGGTCCTCAAGCACATGCAGCTCTTTTTTGCCTAAATTAACCATGGGCTCAATGGTGAACACCATGCCGGGAACAAGGATCACGCCGGTAGCGGGCCGTCCAAAGTGAAGGACCTGGGGCTGTTCATGGAAATCAAGCCCCACACCATGCCCCACAAACTCCCTGACAACCGAACACCCCTGGCCTTCGGCATATCCTTGAATGGCATATCCAATATCCCCCAAGGTGGCCCCAGGCTTGACCTGTTCCATACCCAGCCGCAGGCTTTCGGCAGCCACGGCAACAATTTTCTGGGCATCACGTCCGGGCGTCCCCACAAAAAAGGTTTTATTGGCGTCGGCATAATAACCATCTAAAATCGGTGTAATATCAACATTAACAATATCCCCGTCCTCAAGCACCTGCTCGCCGGGTATTCCGTGGCAGATAACATCATTAATGGAAACGCAGACACTTTTGGGAAACCCCCTGTAGTTGAGCGGTGCCGGGACAGCCCCGGCTTTTATGGTCTGTTCATGGACATAGGTGTTGATATCATGGGTTTTTAAGCCGGGTCGAATCATCGTCTCAACCCCTTCCATAATGGATAAAAGCAGTTCCCCGCATTTTCTGATGCCCTCAATCTGTTCAGGCGTTTTCAGGATAATATCATACTTGTTTTTATATTTATCCTTCAAAGAAATTTCAGTTTTTTTGTTCCTGCAGCAATTTTTGAATTTTTTCCCGCTGCCGCACGGGCAGGGTTCATTGGGTCGAATGGTCGTTGATTTAATTTTCATAAAATTTAATCGCTTTCGCAGACCTCTCCCCAAAGGGAATGGGGGTATGCGTTTATAATTTCAAGTGTTACCAGATCCCCGCCGGCAGCCTGGTCCGATGCAAAATGCACAATTTTGTTTGCATCGCTTCTGCCAAACATCTGTCTGGTATTTTTATTCTTCTTTACAAATCCGTCCCTAGGTTTAGGGCTGTCACCTTCCACCAGCACCGTAACTTTTTTGCCAACAAAGGCTTTGTTTTTCTTTTCTGTGATCTTTTCCTGAAAATTGAGAAGCTCGTTAAGCCTGTCCCGCTTGGTCTGTTCATCCAGCTGGTTTGAAAATTTGGCAGCCGGCGTAAATGATCTTGCTGAATAAGAAAAGGCAAAGACCGCATCAAATTCTACGGTTTCAAGCAGATTCATGGTCTGCTGAAAATCAGATATAGTTTCTCCGGGAAAACCAACAATAATATCTGTGGACAGGGCAATATCCGGGCAGGCCTGCCTCAGGGCTGAAATTCTTGTAAAATAGGTCTCACGGTCATATTTGCGGTTCATTCGTTTTAATATGTCGTTTGAACCGGACTGAACCGGCAGATGAAGATGGTTGCACACCTTATCAATATCCTTCATGGCCTGGATCAAATCCTTGGATAAATCCTTGGGATGGGACGTGGCAAACCGGATACGTTCAATGCCGTCCACTTTGCTGACAAGGTGAAGCAAATCAGCAAAGGAGACCTGTCCATTATTACCGGCATAGGAATTGACATTCTGACCCAGCAGGGTAATTTCACGCACCCCGGAACCGGCCAGCCCCTCAATTTCTTCTACAATGGCAAATGGATTCCGGCTTCTTTCCTTTCCCCGTACATAGGGCACCACACAATAGGTGCAAAAATTTTCACACCCCTGCATGATGGTGACAAAGCGTGACACCTGAATTTTTCCGGCCAATGCATCCTTGGGAAAGCCTTCAAAAATGTTTTCACTGGGTTCTGTATCCACAATACGGGTTTCACCGGCAACCAGTGCTTTAATATGGGTTTCAAAACGACCAAAGGCCTGGGTGCCTAAAACCAGGTCAAGATGCGGCAGGCGTACAAATGCTTTTTCCTTCTCTTTTTGTGCCACACAGCCGGCCATGATGGTCAGCGGGCGTTTTCCTTTAATCCTTGTGCCTGCAAAACGGCCCAGAAAGCTATAGGCTTTTTCCTGGGCCTTATGGCGGATAGCGCAGGTATTACACAAAACCAGATCTGCCAGGTCCGGATCATGGGTTTGTTCATACCCTGCATTCTGCAAAAGGCCTGCCAGAATCTGGGAATCATACACATTCATCTGGCAGCCAATGGTGTTTACATAGGCTTTGGGCTTATCTTGGCTCAAAATAAAAATCCTTTTTCAACGCTTGCGTGACCATATTTACCTCGTCCTGCCGGTCCGGGGGCATGGCAAGCCGGATATGGCCGGCTCCAGGCTCCAATGTTGTGACAACGGCTATACCTTCATAGGCTTCAAAAATAAAACGGATAAATCCGATTTTTGTTTTATCCACCATATATTCTTTTACAACAGATTGCATAATATTTTAAAACCTAATTTAATCCTTTATGAACCGTATACTATACCACCAACAAAGCCGGTTACTCAAGAGTTTTGCCTGAATAAAAACTGTCATCCTCTATATCTTTATTGCCACGCGGATTGACACATAGTAACCCAAGAAGGTATAAACCCGGCATTCCATGGAGATCAAATATACATATTCGACACCTGACAGAGAGGTTCTTCAAAAACTTCAAAAGGCCCTTGGCTGCCATCCTGTTATTGCAGGACTGCTGGCGGATAAAGGGATCACAACAGCTGATGAGGCCAAATTTTTTCTGAACCCGGATTATTCCAGACTGAGCAATCCCTTTAAATTGAAGGATATGGACAAGGCGGTAGCGCGGATTCATACGGCGGTAAGCAACAAAGAAAAAATTCTTATTTTTGGTGATTTTGATGCAGACGGGGTCACGGCTACGGCCATGCTTTACCAGTTTCTCTCCCTGGTGGAAGCGGATCTGTCCTGGTATGTGCCCCACAGGACAAAGGAAGGCTACAGCCTTCAATTGCCCCACATCGAAATGGCCGTATCCATGGATGTGGACCTGATCATCACTGTGGACTGCGGCATCAGTTCCCATGAAGCGGTTCAGGCGGCAATTAGAGAAGACATTGACATCATCATCACCGACCACCATGAACCGGACACCACCATCCCAAAGGCCTTTGCCGTGATCAATCCAAAGCAGGCCGACTGCAACGCCTGTCTTGAATACCTAGCCGGTGTCGGCGTGGCATTTTACCTGATTATGGGCTTGCGCAAAGTATTCAGAGACAATGGGGTATGGGAACAATTCCCGGAACCCAAATTATCCGAATACCTGGACCTGTTCACCATCGGCACCATAGGTGATATGGTCCCCCTGGTGCAGGACAACCGGGTTCTTTGCGTGGCAGGAATGAAACGCATTCGCATGGGCCTTCGTCCGGCACTTGTCTCCATGGCCCGTACATCAAGGGTTGACATGGATAAGCTTGATTCCGATGACATTTCATTTAAAATCGTGCCAAGGCTTAATGCTGCGGGCCGCATATCACATGCAAGAATATGTGTCTCACACCTGACCTGCCCTGCCCCGACCCAGACCGAGACAACCGCAGTCCTCCTTGATGAACTGAACAGAAAACGCCAACTCATTGAAAAAGAAATTGTCGAGGATATTGAACGGCGTATTGCAAGCGATCCGTCCATACTTGAAAAGCGGCTTATTGTATTATGGGACAGCAAATGGGAGGCCTCCGTGCTTGGCATTGCCGCATCAAGGCTTGCCCGAAAGCATGTCTGTCCGGTGGTGCTGCTGAACTCAAAAGACGACATTGCAAAAGGGTCATGCCGGAGCATTAACCAGATCAATATACACGAGATATTGTCTAAAATCCGGGATCTGCTGGAAACCTTTGGAGGGCATGCCATGGCAGCCGGACTGTCGGTCAGAAAAGAAAACCTGACGCGTCTGAAGCCGGCGCTGACAGACATCCTGGCGTCAGTCTGCACGGAAAAAGATTTTAAACCTGTCCGGAAAATTGATGCCGTGATTGAGATTGCGGATATTACCCCGGAACTTGTCCGCCAGATTGACCTGCTTCGTCCCTTTGGCACCGGTAATCCGGAACCGGTCTTTCTTATGGAAAACATGTGGGTAACATCTTCCATCATCATTGGCGGCTGTCATCGAAAAATGACCCTTAGGGATCAAAGCGGGGAACACCAGGTGGAGGCATTGCACTTCAATTTGTCTGACACGACTTGTCTATCCGAATTTTTCCCGAAACTGATGGTAAAACTTAAGGCGGACAAATTTAAGCAGAATTGCGTTCAGGTTATTGTTCAGGATATATAAAAACACTGTTTCCTCCCAAGCCTGAAGGCTTGGGTTTCCACACCTAAAGGTTATTTTTATGAATGTTATTTTGCATACCTGGTACGGCGGGTTAATTCTGATGATCGTCTGTTCGTACATCATAGCAAAAGCCTGTGATGTTTTTGAAGCTGCAACGGACTGTCTTGGAAGCAATCTGAACGACGGTGTAAAGGGGGCGACTTTAAATGCAATAGGCTCTTCCATGCCGGAATTGTTGACCACCGTATTTTTTCTTGTTTTGGCGGTACAAGAAAATTTGGGGCGAGATTTTGCGGCGGGTATAGGCGGAAACACCGGTTCTGCAATCTTCAATAGTATAATTATTCCCATGCTCGTGATTTGGGTTGTTTTAGCTATGGGCATCACCGGAGTTAAAGTATCAAAAAAAGTCATATTAAGAGACGGGCTTTTCCTTATAGGTGCCGAAATAATGATTTTGGTTTTATTATCGAGTCGTTACATAACACATTGGCATGGATGGATTTTTACCGGTTTCTATTTCATTTATTTAGCTTATACCCTGTTATCTATGAAAAACGGTAATAATGAAGAGGAGGAGGATTATGATGATGAGCCTGACTCCTGGTTCAAAAAATATCAATTCAGATCTGAAGAAGGAATAACGCAAAGAAGCTGGATATTATTAATATGTTCTACACTGGTTATGGCAGCCGCATGCGCAGGGATAGTTGAAGGATGTAAAGGTATTGCAGAAGCACTGAAAATACATCCACTGTTCATTGCATTGATCCTCGTTGCCGCGGTAAGCAGCATTCCAGATACAATTATTTCCATTAAAGATGCTAAAAAAGAGAATTATGATGATGCGATGTCGAATGTATTGGGATCAAATATATTTGATATCACCATCAGTATGGGGCTCCCCCTTGCGCTTTTTCTTTTGTTTACGGGCCAAAAAATTGACTTCATTGACGCCGGTCCTACTTTTATTAATGTCCAAGTCATGCTTCTGCTTGTTACCATTGTAACAATAGGTATCTATTACTTCAGTGAAGAAATGCGCATGCCGCATGTCTATGTATTAGGTGGCCTTTATGCTATTTTTATTCTTTATGCGATTGGTGCCGCAGATTATTTAAATGGCGGGAATTTATTCTTGGCAAAACCATCCGGCGCATTTATCGAATTCTTGCGCCAACCCGGAGGCATCAGCGAATTTTTACAAAATACGGCAAATGCTTTGACAGGCAGTTGGTGATAAACATTTTGAAAGGGGATATTTCTCCCTTTAAGGCCCGTGGTCAGAATTAAATCTGCCACAGATGCGCCGGATTTTAAGTCGCCATCAAGGCACGCCAATGTAATCATATTGTTCCTGATGTCCTTTGGCGTAACGCCGAGGGCGGCTTAAAAGACAAGCAGATGGGCGATTTTATTTTAACCATGGGCCTAACCCATTGAGGTAAGGGCCATGCAAACCATATGGTGGATTTTATTGTCTCCATGGCCCTAACTATATTTTTACGCCTCGCCTGACAGTCAGGTCAGGTATCCTTGAATTTATTGGCCAGATCATTATCAATCAGATAAATACAAATCTCATTGGCACCCTGCTGTGAATACTCAAATTTATTAACCAAGTTGTGAATAAGAAATTTTACATCGCGTTTAATGCGTTTGTCATGGGCTTTAAAATCTTCAGTATCAAAATCCTTTATGGCCCGCCTGAAATTTGCATTGTCAATAAAAGGCTCTAACACCCGTTTTTTTAAGCTATGCACATACCGTTCATGAAGGGTTTTAAACAGCCGGGTCTGGGTAATGTTCTTTCCTTCGATCATGATCTCGTGGGAAAGCGTAAACCCTGTATATTCCTTTAATACATCCAGGCGCATGTCCTGGCGCCGTTTTGCATCGGCATTTTCAGACAGAAGCCTGATTTCAATGGTTTCAAGAAATGCTTCGGTAACATAGATCTCTTCTTTGGTAAAAAGACAGTTCACAACAGAGCCGATCTCATTGGTCACAGCGGAAATATAATTTTTTATATCCTTTGCGATTTGCTCCTCGTTGTAATAATAAAGACACTCTTTGACCTGCTGGAGAATGGAATAGTCATACATCCTTAAAAGTGAAGACAAAAACCCCTGGGGAATCATCTGGCGTATGGGTTCTTCGAGTTTATTGAAAAACGAACATAAATCGAGCATGTTGATGAGCCTGTCTTCCTTAACAAATTGTGAATAAAACCGGTCAAAAATTTTAATGGAATCCCGACCGGACAGGCCCTGTTTCCCATATTCTTCAGACTCGACAATAATTTTTTTTATCATCTTTTTGTCAAGCGCCTTTTTGTCCTTGTCATCCAGCCATTTAGGAATACTTCCTCTGAAAATTTCCATAAGCAGCAAGATAAGACTCTCATCGCAGAAATTCAGGTACTTTTTCGGATCTTTTATCCATTGCTCTAAGGCAAGGGATTTTTTTCCGATTCTGGTGCAAATAATAACTCTTGCAAAATTTTCAAGCACCATAGGCAGAAAGTTGCTTTCAATATGGCGACCAAAAATGTTCAGGTAGATTTTAACTTCGGTGGTCACATCAAGAACGTATGGGATATCTATATACTGGATACGGTCTTTAAAAGAGGGGAAATCTTTAATATTTTGTTTATCCTCGGGATTCATAAGGGCAAAAAACAACGCCTCCACATGTTCCTCTACATTCTCTACCTTGTGAATAGCCTCTGAAATAATATTGTGAAGCTCAACCATACGCTCGACATTGTGCGACTTAATATCCATAAGTGCATAGATGCCGTTATGAATTTTGGCATAGGAGGAATAAATATAATTAATAACGTTGGAATCCTGAAAAAGCGCATTAATCCGGCCCTGGAGCATCTGGTTGAGGATAACGTTTCGCCGCAACGGCCTGTCCCCGGGGTTGAAAACGGATATCCCGTTGCCAAGGCGGCGGTTGAAATAATAGGGTCTGGCATACAGCATATCAAACACCTTGGCAGGCTTGCCTAAGCGTTCCAAAAGGTTCTGGTAAATGGAGGCGCACACGGTGCAGACCTCATCTTTAAATACCCATTCATACTGCTTGTCTGTGAACAGCTTCCATTTAAACTCATCGTTTTTGATCAATTCGTCCAGAACAGCGCGTCTCTGTTCTTTGGGTATCACCAGAAAGGGGTTATCATGGCACAGGCAGGGGATTTCAATAAATTCAGGCTCCGGACCTTCAAGTTTGACCTTATTTTTATCTGAACCCGGCTTTATTTCCGTTGAATCACTGTCAATATACTGGATCAGTTTTTCAAAAGAAGACTGGCTCATCAAAGACGGCTCACGACCTTTAAGCGTTTTGACATCCAGGCGCCATACCACTTCGTAGCGCAACCCCTCTTCGGTATTGGCATACTGCTCAAATTTTTCCAGGAGATTATTTAAAAAAGTGGATTTTCCGCATCCGTGGGGACCGTAAAACACATAGATCCGGTTCTGCTGGTTACCGTGGCGCAGAGAATCCATCTGTTTCACAAACCGGTTGGCAAACAGCATATCCGGAAAATACGGTGTATCGGAACCTTCCATGAAAAGTGTACCGGTATCATATTTGGTAATGGCAGAACGATCTATATCATTTTCGATTTCAGTCACATGAAGTTTAATCATGTCATGAAATGCCTGAAAAATATTTCTTAAAATCCGGGAAGGATTGGCATTTAGAAGCTGCAGAAATTCCTGGAAAGATACCGGTTTATGCCGATGATAATCCTGGACGTTCCGGTTTAAAAAATCCAGGGCCTGGGTT
>JAQYWJ010000136.1 GCA_030145005.1 Desulfobacter sp.
CATATAACACACGCCGGTGAACCGGTTTCAACCCGTCCCGGACATCGGGCAGAGCCCGCCCGATAATGACACTCATGGCATACTCGAGATAGGACTGCCTCATCTCTTTCTCGATACTGGTGCTTTGGTTTTGAATCATCCTAAATTAACTGCTCCCGATTAAAGTGCTTATGAAAAATCCCATCAAGCCATTTTTAAAATCTCTTCATGGCGTGTTAAGGGAAAAACCCTGGTGAATTTTTTATATGAAAGTCCCAATAAGTTGTTAAATTACTTTCATGCTTTGTTGTGGGTTGAGTCTGGGTGTCGATAAACCAGGTCAGCCCATGGCTGTTATTGGTCAGGCCATGAATCCAGTATCCCTTTGTCCGGTTCCACCATGGACTGAAACGTGGAAAAATAAATATCGGAAAGGGTCAAAAACAAAGTAGCGATCAAAGGCCCATAAATTATACCTAAAATTCCGTATACTTTCAAACCGCCAATAATGGCAAAAAACACAACAAGCGGATGCATGGACACTCTGTCTCCCACCAGCTTGGGTTTGAAAAGGTACTCAATACCCCATGACAACACCCCATAAAATCCAACAATAAAAAGGCATTTACCCAGACTACCTTTCAAAAGAAAAAACAAGGCCACAGGCAGCATGATCACACCAATGCCCACAATGGGCAGAAATGCCAGAAACCCCATGACCACGCCCCATAAAAAGGGAGAATTCAGGCCAAGAGACCAGAACATCAACCCGCCTGCCCCCCCCTGGATCAATCCGCCCAGTCCGTTGCCGATGAGCACGGCCCCGGACATATCGTTGAACTTTTCAAAAAGCTTGCGGTCATGCTCGTCCTTCAGCGGAGACAAATCATATATGTATTGCATGAACCGTTCGCCATCCATGAACATGTAAAAGACCACAATGAGCATCAGGCAAAAATAAAACACCAGGTTCAGCAGGTTGGAGGTCAGAAACCTGGCCTGCTGGAACAGGGTAAAGCCCAGGTTTTTTCCAACTTCGGTCAAAGGATCCACTAACTCATGCCAAGAGACCTGGGTTTGAATATTGGCCTTAGTTAAAAATTCGTTGATCCGTTCAAGGACCCTGGTGCTTTCCAGAAAATTGATCAAATGGTTGGAAAACACCGCATCCTTTGCCAGGTTGTAAAGCCCCAGGGCTTCCCTGGAAAGAACGCCCACAAAAAATACAACCGGAATAACGACAATAAAAAAAACGGCCAGACAGGTGAAAACCGAAGCTATCCGTGCAGGCATGTATTTAGCCAGCATCCTGAAGACAGGCCGGAAAACACCGGTAATGACTATACCGAGAAACAAACTTGCAAAAAACGGAGCTATCACTTTTCCCACAAGGAAAATGGATGTACAAAACAGGGTCAGAAAAAAAAAGAACACAGCCCGCTGAAAAATATTCCGCTCCAAATATTACCTGCCTGGTGACCGAAAAACCGAATTAATGGTTAAAAGAAAAGACACTAAATAGTGCCCGAACTAAAACCTGTGTTTGAACGGCTCGTTAGAGGAGCGCATGCTCACAAAGCTATCCAAATGCAATTTTTTCTACAACGCCGCAGATGGGTGACTTTTCGTTCAAACGAGGTAAAGCCGCATCATGCAGAAAGTTTCCTACACAGGTGCGGCTTTGCCTTTAACTACGAAATGCCCGGTACTAACTGCTGATAAATCCCAGGGCAGCCAGCACCAGCAATACTTCCCAGATAATAACCTGGGTAAAACTTCCAAAGAAATGGTATACAATACCGCCGCCTACGATGGCAGGTACGGCCGTGTATATCAATATCCCAAGTTTGCGTGGAATATCCATGGTTTTACACCTCTTTTTTCAATTCAATTTCAATCAGTTATACCGGCAATATCAATTTATTTGTTTACCATTTTAAGGGTCTGAAGTAAAGGAGAACATGCCGGAAAATCCCAGTAATCTACCGCTCAATAATCATTGCCATGCCCATACCGCCACCAATGCACATGGAAATCAGGCCGGTATTGTAACCTTTTCTCTCCATCTGGTGAATGGCTGTGACCATCTGGCGGGCCCCCGTGCACCCGATGGGATGGCCCAAAGAGAGCCCCGAACCCAATTCATTGGGTTTTTCCACATCAATATCCAGTTCCCTCATGCAGCCAATGGCCTGGGCTGCAAAGGCTTCGTTAAGTTCTATCATATCAATGTCGGACAGTGCCATGCCGGTCTGTTTAAGCACCCGTTTCACCGCCGGCACAGGCCCCAGACCCATGTATGCAGGATCAAGACCGCCGGACGCAAAGCCTTTAACCTTTGCCAGCACTCCAAGTCCAAGCTCATTGGCACGCTGTGCAGTCATCATGAGTACGGCGGCAGCACCGTCGTTGATACCCGAGGCATTGCCGGCAGTTACGCTGCCGTCTTTTCTGAAGGCCGGACGCAGTTTAGCCAGTTTTTCCATACTGGTTTCCATGGGCCGTTCATCCTTATTTACCACAATGTCCCCTTTGCGGTTCTTAATAACAACGGGAACGACTTCCTGGTCAAAGGTGCCGTCATGAACCGCACCAAGGGCCCGGGTATGGCTTAAAAGCGCAAGCTCGTCCTGTTCCTGGCGCGTGATACCGTATTTTTCAGCAATATTTTCTGCGGTCTGACCCATGTGGTAGCCGTAAAAAATTTCATAAAGGCCGTCATATACCATCAGGTCATGGACCGGACCCTGGCCGGTAAGTTCCATGCGATGGCCCCATCTGGCCTTGAGCAGGGCCATGGGTGCATTGCTCATGCTTTCCTGGCCCCCAGCCAGAACCACGTCAGCCTGGCCTGCCATAATGGCCTGGGCACCCAAGGCAATGGCTTTAAGACCTGACCCGCAGATCTTGTTCACGGTCATGGCCGGGGTCGTACGACTGATACCGGCACCGATCATAGCTTGGCGGGCGGTATTCTGGCCTTGGCCTGCCTGGAGTACGTTGCCCATGATGACTTCATCCACATAGATGTCCGTCAGGTCATCGGTATAATCATATCCTGTATTCTCAATGTCTATCATTCCCTGATCTTTCAGGGTTGCAGGGGAAAATTCATCATTGCCGGGATCCAGGGCCGGTTTAAGTCCGGCACGTTTTAATACGTCTTTCATGACATAGGTGCCCAGCTCCACCACCGGTACATTTTTCAATGATCCGCCAAAGGTCCCCACAGCGGTTCTAACACCGCTTACAATTACCACTTCTTGCATATCAGCCTCCAATTGGATTGATTTTTCCAAACCATTGGTTAAATTCTCAACAATTTGGTTAAACTGCCATAACAAAATGATTTGTAAAATACAAGGAAAACGCCATCAGGTGTCCATAGCGGTCTTTTTCAGATCCAGCCACGCTTCAAGGCGCTGTTTCACTGTTTTCTCATACCCTCTGGCCGTGGGATGATAAAACCGTGTGCCTTCAAGGGGTTCCGGCAAATAGGATTGGGACGCATACCCGTGTTTATAATCATGGGCGTATTTGTAGCCTTTGCCGTAGCCCATCTGTTTCATCAACCCGGTGGGGGCGTTGCGGATATGCATGGGCACCGGCAGAGAACCATGTTTTTTCACGGCGTCGCGAACCTGTTTCTGGGCCGCATACACGGCATTGCTTTTTGGCGCTGTGGCCAGGTACACGGCAGCCTGATATAAAGAGCCATCCCCTTCGGGGCGGCCTAAGCGCCTGAATGAGGCATCCGCATTCATGGCCATGGTCAAAGCGCCTGGATCGGCAAGGCCGATATCCTCGGTGGCAAGGCGAATCATCCGTCTTAATATGTAAATGGGGTCATCCCCGGCAGCCAGCATCCGCTCAAGCCAGTACATGGCCCCATCCGGATCACTGCCCCGCACACTTTTGATAAAGGCGGAGATCAGATTAAAATGCTCTTCTCCTGCTTTGTCATGGCGCAAAATCTTTTGGGCAACCATGGCCCGGACATCTTCCACATCCAGCGTTTTGCCGTCCCCGCGGTTCAACGCACAGGCCTCAAGGTTTGTCAGGGCTGTCCTTGCATCTCCATCAGATGCGGCGGCGATGAGCTCAATGGCCTCTTTGGAAAAAGTATCTGATGAAAGACCAAGTCCCTTATCCTTATCGGTTAAAGCCCGGTTCAAAATCTGCACAACGGCATCCCGGGACAGGCTGTTCAAGCCAAAGACCCGGCATCTGGATACCAGGGCGGGATTGACTTCAAAGGAAGGATTTTCCGTGGTGGCTCCGATCAGGGTGATCAATCCGTTTTCCACATGGAAAAGAAAGGCATCCTGCTGGGATTTGTTAAACCGGTGAATCTCGTCCACAAACAGCAGGGTCCGCCGGTTGTGAAGCCGTCTTCTCTCCTTTGCCGCCTCGATGATCTGCCGAACCTCCTTGACACCCGACAACACCGCAGAAATTTTGACCCACCGGTTTTTTGTCTGTGTTGCAATGACATTGGCCAGGGTGGTTTTACCGCACCCCGGCGGCCCCCACAGGATCATGGAAAAGACCCTGTCTTCGGACACTGCACGTTCAAGCAGGCTGCCTTTGGCCGTGATGTGGTCCTGGCCCACAACATCTTCCAGCCGCCGGGACCGCATACGTTCAGCCAGTGGTGCAGCTCCCGCCATATCCTGATCGGCGGTATGGTCAAAAAGATCCATTACAATGTGTTTTTCTGATCCCGGTCGCGTTTTTTGCGGCTTTGTTCTTTGCGCTGCTTATCCCGCTTTGTCATGACCTTCTTTTTCTTCTCCTGGATTCGCCTGAACTCCTTTGTGTTGCCGGAAAATTCAATTTTACCGGTTTTTTCCCTGAAATAGAGATTAACAGGGGTTAACGTCAAAGGGATCATTTGGCGCAGTTGGTTGACCAGATACCGCTTATAAGAAAAGTGTACTGCCTTGGGATAATTGACAAAACAGACAAAAGAAGGTGGTTTCACGGCCACCTGGGACGCATAAAAAAACTTGATGCGCCGCCCTTTGTGAAGGGAAGGTTCATCTCTGTACACAGCGTCCTCAATGATCCGGTTGACCATGCCTGTATTGATTCTATGGCAGTATTCCTTATAAACCTTTTCCACCTCACCAAAAATCTTGTGGCAGCGCTGGCCGGTTTTGGCTGAAATGGTGATGGCAGGTGCAAAGGCCAGGAACTTTGCTTTCTGGCGCAACTCTTTGATAAACGCCTGCTGCCCTTTTTCGGACTTGTCCACAAGATCCCATTTATTGAGCACGAAAATGGCCCCGCATCCCCTTTTTTCCGCATAGCCTGCAATGGTGATGTCCTGGTCTGTGATTCCTTCGGAACAGTCGATGAGAATCAACGCCACATCACAGTCTTCCATACTGTCCAGGGCTTTAAGAATGGAAAATTTTTCAAGTTTATCCGTAACCTTGCCCTTGCGGCGGATACCCGCGGTATCTTTAAGAATAAATTCCCGACCTTTTCGGTTCACGGATAATTCAATGGCATCCCGGGTGGTGCCGGCCTTATCGTTGACCACCACACGCTGTTCTCCGAAGAGACGGTTGGCAAGGGATGATTTACCCACGTTGGGACGCCCGATAATGGCAATGCGGATGGGGCCGCTATCATCTTCTTCCGGTTCATCCTGAACCGGGGCATCGGGCAGCAGGGCCACCAAATCTGAAAGAAAATCCCCTACCCCCAGGCCATGTTCGGCTGATATCTTGTAAAGCCGGTCCACACCCAGGCTATAGAACTCCCCAAGCTCGTCTTCCTGTTGGTGCAGGCTTTCAATTTTATTAATCAGATAAAAAACAGGCTTTTCCGTGCGGCGCAAAAGATCAGCAAGATCTCGGTCATAGGGGGAAAGTCCTGCCCGGCCATCCAGAATAAATACCAGGACATCGGCCTGGTCCACGGCCCGCAACAGCTGCGCCTTAATCTGGGATGCAAAATAGTCATCATCCGCACTTAAAAAACCACCGGTATCAACCAGGGTAAAGGCTTTATCCTCCCACTGCGTATCGGCATACTGCCGGTCCCGGGTTACACCGGGCATATCATCCACCAGGGCCTGGCGGGATTTTGTAATTCTGTTAAACAGTGTGGATTTTCCAACATTGGGGCGGCCCACAAGGGCCACAACCGGTTTCATATTTGTTTCTCCC
>JAQYWJ010000008.1 GCA_030145005.1 Desulfobacter sp.
TTAATTTGCCCAACTTCGGCGGTGGAAAAAATTTTTAATCCTCAAAATATATTGTATATTCCTCCAGTTAAAAATTGTTTCCGCCTTGAATTTGAACAAATTCCCTAAAAACTTGATGATCGAGTATAAAATTACTATATTTTATAAATTACCCGGGCATCGGTAATAATGATGTCCACCGTATATTTTCTTGATTCCATCTGAATCTGGTCAACAATCTGCTCTTCATAAGCCAACGCTACCTTACGGCAGGTTTCAGGCAATTTTGTAATCAGCTTTGAATAGTAGTTGTTTCCGAACCCCATGCGTCCGCCCTTGTCATCAAAGGCCAGACCCGGGATAATGGCAATATCCACATCATCCAGGGCTATTTTCTTGCACCGCTCCGGATTGGGCTCAAGCATTTCATGGGCGTTGGGCACCAGATCCTTATCAAAATGACTGATTTTATACAAAAGAAACGTATTTTTAACATCCGTAAATACCGGCAGAATAATACTTTTCTCGATTTCCATGGCTTTGCGGATGATCTTTTCAGTAGGAATTTCCTTACTTCCGGGCGGGTACATAAGCACCTGATGGGATTCTAAAAAGTTCGCAAATTCGAATAATTTATTTTCAATAATATTGTATTTTTCTTCAATCTGTTCCGGGGACAGGGCGTTCATACGTTCAGCCACCTGGCTTAACACACTGTTTTTACCGCTCTTAGCTTCATCCATAATCACATTCCTTAGATTATTGCACAATAAATTTTTTGAGAAATATTATACACTGTCAGGCAATTGTCAACCGGCAATAATCGTTGACTGTTTACATGGCCCGTGTTATCTGAATACAATTGTGAAAATATTATAACCAGCCACCCTTCAACCCTATAATCATGCAGGACAAAAATCAAAAATGCTTGACATAAAATTGATTAAAAATGACTTGGACACTGTTGTCCAGGGCATGAAAAAACGCCGGGCAAAAATTGATTTTTCCCCGTTTCTTGAAAATGAGGAAAAAAGAAAGGCTCTTTTAGTTGATATTGAAGAGTTACGCCATCTAAGAAATACTGTTTCTGGTGAAATTGCTAAAATGAAGAAATCCGGCCAGGACGCCCAGCCAAGCATAAATAAAATGAAAGGCGTTTCTGAAAAAATTAAGGAAATGGACAAAGTACTCAATGAACTGGAGGACTGGGTCAAGGCGTTCCTTATTAATATTCCCAATCTGCCCCATGAAGATGTCCCCACAGGAAAGGATGACACTGAAAACCGGCTTGAAAAGACGTGGGGGACACCCCGGCCCTTTGATTTTCAGATCAAGGATCATGCCGACATCGCCGAAGGCCTGGGTATTCTCAATCTTAGGTGTGCAGCAAAACTTGCCGGTGCCAGATTTCCTTTGTACATAGGCGCAGGCGCGCGCCTTGAACGGGCTTTAATTAACTTCATGCTGGATATTCACATCACAGAGCACGGGTATACGGAAGTTTTACCGCCGTTTATCGTAAACAGAGAAACCCTGACCGGAACGGGCCAGCTGCCTAAATTTGAAGAAGATCTTTTTAAGCTTGAAGGCTGGGATTACTACCTGATTCCCACATCAGAAGTGCCCATGACCAATATCCCGGCCGGAGAAATCCTGGATGAGTCCAAGCTGCCCATGAAGTTCACGGCATTTACCCCCTGCTTCAGATCCGAAGCAGGCTCATACGGCAAGGACACCAAAGGACTGATCCGCCAGCACCAGTTCAACAAGGTGGAAATGGTGAAAGTCACCTCTCCGGAGACCTCATTTGATGAGCTTGAATCATTGCTGGCCAATGCGGAAGACATTCTCCAGCGCCTGGAACTGCCCTACCAGGTGGTCACCTTGTGTACCGGGGACCTGGGATTTTCCGCCACCAAAACCTATGACATTGAAGTGTGGATGCCCGGCCAGGATAAATACAGAGAGATATCCTCATGTTCAAACTGCCTTGATTTCCAGGCCAGGCGGGCAAACATCCGGTTCAGACGGGAAAACGCCAAAAAGCCTGAGTTCTGCCACACCCTGAACGGATCCGGTCTGGCCGTGGGCAGGACCTTTGCAGCAATTCTTGAAAACTATCAAATGGAAGACGGAACCGTCAAAGTGCCCAAAGCACTGGTACCGTATATGGGAGGTATAGAAATAATTGAATATGAATCTTAATTTGTTTCCTGAGGATATCAGGCCACATATCATCCCCTCGCCTAAGGGGGAACTATACTATAAATGCCTTGGTTGCGGTGCCGAATACGGCATTGAAGAACTTTTATACGTGTGCCCGGCGTGCAACCAGGTATTGCTGATCCATGACCGGAACAAAGATCAGCTCAAAGCCATTTCAGGCGAAACCTGGCAGAGAATTTTTGATTACCGCAAAATGCTTAAGATTCCTGCCCTTAAAGGGATTTACCGGTACCACGAATTCATCGGCCCCAGCATCCCCCTTGAGTCCATCATCTACCTGGGTGAAGGGCACACACCTATGGTGGAGGCCAACACCGTACTCCAGGAAAAAACCGGGCTAAAGTTCTATTACAAAAATGACGGTCAGAACCCGTCAGCCTCGTTTAAAGACAGGGGCATGGCCTCGGCCATGTCCAGCATAAAATATCTTATTGACCAGGGATTTGTCTCTGAGGTAATCTCGGTATGCGCGTCCACCGGTGACACCTCGGCATCTGCAGCCCTTTATGCCTCCTATCTGGGATCTAAAGTAAAATCTGCCGTACTTTTGCCCCATAAGAAGGTCACCTCTGCCCAGCTGGCCCAGCCCTTGGGAAGCGGTGCCAGGGTATTTGAAATCCCCGGGGTTTTTGACGACTGCATGAAAGTTGTGGAGCACCTGTCCTCAAGCTATCCTGTGGCACTGCTTAACTCCAAAAACGCCTGGCGGATACTGGGACAGGAGTCCTACTCCTATGAGATTGCCCAGGACTTTGACTGGGATATGGATAAAAAAGTGGTCATGGTGCCCATTGGCAATGCCGGTAATATTTCAGCGGTCATGAACGGATTCTTGAAATTTTACAACACCGGCATCATCAATAAACTGCCAAAAATCATCGGAGTTCAATCCGAACATGCAGATCCGGTATACAAATACTATCTTGAACCTGATGAGAGCAAACGTGAATTTACGCCGGTTCAGACCCAGCCAAGCGTGGCCCAGGCAGCCATGATCGGAAACCCCGTATCCATGCCAAGGGTGATCCAAATCGCCAGGGATTATGATGCGGCCAGCGGCCACAGAAATGTTTTTGTGGTCCAGGTAAAAGAACAGCAGATCATGGACTGGCAGCTGACCGCCAACCAGAACGGGCATATCGCGTGCACCCAGGGTGGCGAGTGTCTTGCGGGGATGATCCAGGCAAAGGCATTAAATCTCGTGGATGAAAGCGAAACCGTGGTTCTGGATGCCACGGCACATGCCATTAAATTTTCCGGTTTCCAGGACCTGTATTTTAAGGGTGAACTGGCTGACGCCTACGGGATTTCATCTGACAGCCGGTTTATTAATTTACCGGATTTTGTTTCACCCGATGACCCCGAATTGATTCCGTCCCAGGAAAAACCCCTTGGATCATCCCAGTTCCAGAAATTCGTAGAGGATGTATCAGAAAAAATCGCCACTCGTTTAGGATTTTGATTTATGTCTTTTTTCCGGGACATCATAATAAGACGTGTTTTTATCCCGGTCATACTGGTTTTTTTCACCCCTTGCGCCTCTTTTTCAGCAACGGGGGTGAAAACCAGTTTTAAAAAGTATTCCTTGTTTACTTACAATGATCGGGTTTACCTGTGCGAGCCTTACCTGGTCCAGAAAGATGAATGGCTGTATAAAATTTTTCGTCAAAAAGGAGAAATATCCGCGTCGGATTTCCCGTTGTTTTTAAAAATATTTAAAAACATTAATCCGAAAATCAGCAATATTGATGCCATTTCCCCCGGCAGCCGGATTCTAATTCCCCTTAAGCAGGTGGATAAAAACGCGTACGAACAGGGCAGCAACGGCATTGTGGAGGTACCGGTCCTGGCGTTCTCCACACAGATTACACCCGCCGCCGTATCCCGGCACACCCATAAACACGAGGTCAAAGCCGGAGATACCGTATCTGAATTGCTTTCCAAAGAATTTTTAACATCCAGGGGCAATGTATCCAAGGTGGGGGAAAAAACAATGCTTCACCTGAATCCAGGCATTAAGGACATCAACTGTATCTATCAGGGGGCAAGCATCACAATCCCCGCGCCTTCAATTCTTTCCCAGTCGTGGTTTAACGATTTTATCGCCATGGGAAAAAAAATTGCACCGCCTGCAGAGGTCGTTTCCACCTACATTTCCGAAGAAAAACTAACAGCCCCCCATGCGTCAAAACCTATTTCCATGGCGGAGTTGGCACATCTAAAACGCTATACCCAGCTTATCCAGGGCCGCCTCATGCACCAGGGAAAACTGTTTTTCCCGCCCGGCAGCCAGGAAGACAAACCTAAATTTATTGACTTGTCAAAAACACCTGTCATCAGTGACCGTACAGGAAAAAAAACCGTGCTGATTGGACCCGATGCCGCTGAAGCGTCCATGGATCCTGATCTTGTTGCTGCCATGAAAGCTTATTGGACGGATCTGCAATTTAAAAAATTCAGTGAAGTCCTCAATGCCAAGATACTGTTCAACATACAGACCATGAAAGATGTGCCCAACTCCCAGGAATCATTGATCAGAATTCTTCTGGCTGCCACATCCTATTCCTATGAGCCCCAGGTATTTTTCCCCGTATCCTTAAACAATGTACAGATAACAGTCTCTTTAGGCAGAATCACCCATGACCACGCCCCTGATATGTTAATCAATTCCGGAAGCGTTTACGGCAGAGCCCTTGACGTCTTAAAAAAGCAAGGATACCGGATTCTGGACCTGCCATCGGACCTCACCTTTGAAGATGTCTGTACCCGCCTTTTTTCCCGGCTTGGGTATCAGGTATGGAAAGACCCATCATTCAATGCGGACCGAAGAGTGAAAAATATCCCGGGGGTTTACGCTGAAAAAGGGAAAGAAAAGCTTTTTTTGACCAAAACCCCTCTTTTAAAAAGTGCCACAACCTTTCTGGAAAATGAAAAAATTGATGTGGTTATGCTTAAATAAGGAGCCGGCCCGATGAAAACAAAACTGTTTATCCTGATTTGTATATGTGCTGTCATGACGGCATCCTGCACTTCAACGGTACAAACCCAAAAACAAAATAAAATCGCCCAGGCCATCAAAAAGGAGGGCGATGTGTTCCAGGCCCAGGGAAACCATACGGCGGCATTGAACAAACTGCTTGAAGCAGAAAAAATGGCGCCGGACGACCCATATATTCAAAACAGCTTGGGATTGGCCTATATGGGAAAAGAAAGAAATGATATGGCCATCCAGGCCTTTAACAAAGCACTGGCACTCAAACCCGATTATACCGAGGCCCTGAACAATCTTGGAGCAGCTTACCTTCGGGATGAAAAATGGGATATTGCCATAAAGACATTTAACAAGGTTCTTGAAGATATCACCTACCCTACCCCCCATTACCCCTTGGCCAATATCGGATGGGCCCAACTGGCACAGAACAACTACCCTGTAGCCCAGAAATATTTCCTTAAAACATTAAGGGAAGTATCTGGATTTATTCCGGCCATCCATGGCCTTGCCCAGCTATATATCCGAACCGGCCAGGCAGACAGGGCCATGGCTTATCTGAACAAAAATATAAGAAAATTCCCGGGTACTGTCATATTCCATGCAGACCTTGCCCAGGCGTATGACGCCTGCGGCCGGACCCCCCAGGCCATCAAAGCCTGGCAGATGGTCACGCAGTTGGCCTCTGAAAATTCAAACCTTTACCACAAGGCTGAACAGCGCCTGTTTGAACTGCAGTAAAAAGCTAAAGGTAAGGGCCATGGAAACAATAAAAGTTCCCATGGCCCTAAAAACCTTTGTTGTCTCACACCTTGTCAAATGGTTGATATCGTCCAGGGGCGATAATCCCCTCAGGATCCAGTACCGATTTAATCTGTTTTGTTATTTCCCAGAAGGTCTGGGACCGGTCTGCCAGTTTTTTCATGGTATGGATGTTGGTCCGGTACGGCACATATCCCTGGGACATAATCAGGCTGAAAAAAGCATCATAACATTCCTGTGCCCGTTTGCATTCCCCAGGATCATCCTTATCATAGGCAATAGTGATAACGCTGACCATGGCCCGCTCCGTGATCAGTGACACGGTGATTAAAGGCTCAAAACCGTATTCTTCAAACACCGGATTCACCAATTGAATCAAACGCTCTGCCGTTTCACCTGTCATGGGCATGATCGGGGCAATCCACATCATGCCGGCGTTGAAATCAAGGGGGTCGGTCACGGTCTCGGGATTAACCGCTGTTTTGACCCGCCACAGCGTACCAAACAAAAACGCATCTGTGGGCTCTCCCTTGAGCAGTCCGTATACTTTGTCCAAAGATTTAAATTTGGTTTTCAGGTCCGGGAACAGGGAAAATCGATCAAACAGCCCTGACAGGCGGTTTACCAACCCAAGGGTCCGGTCTCCGATAAACCGGATTTGTCCCAACGGTTTTAGCGCCTTTTTCAACGCCTTCCGCGTCATCCGGACCTGAACTCGACTGCCATAGATGGCCCCGCTGACATTCCAGACCCCGAATCCGCCTTTTTTACAGAACTGCTCCCGCAGATCATCGGTCAACGGTGTCTTGTTCCCGGCCTTTTTCCAAGGGTATTGATTGAATGAAGAAAACACCCTCAAATCATTGCCGATATGAATCAGGCTTTTGACCTGACCACTTAACTTCAGGGGACGCAACGCATCCACCACCGCAGCCAAATCCCCTTCCCGGGGTACGGCGCAGTAAAACATATTCAGACATTCCGGCGCGGGCATCAACCAGATCCCCATCCGGGTTACGACACCGAAGTTGGACTGGGTAAACAACCCATCCATATAAGGCCCGATACCGTATTTAAATACATGGGTGGCTTGGGCATTATCATAATGTCCATACCCTGTTTTCAGGGTCCGCCCGTCCCCTAAAACCACCTCCATACCGCAGGAATGCAGAAAATGATCGCCATAAGGCGTGTGCCCGAACCCCCGCTCCAGGGTGTTGCCCAGAATACTGGCTTCAGGTCCTGATCCGCTGCAGTCCAGCCACAGGGGCAGATTGTTTTCTTTTAGATAGGATACGAGTTGAATCTGGGTCACCCCGGGCTCAATCACGGCATATGCCAGGGTCTCATCCACATGGATAATCCGGTTCATCCGGGACAAATCCAGGATCACCTGCCCATCCCCCACAGCACAGGCCGAGCCGTACCCCCAGTTACATCCCCGGCTCACCGGATAAATACCGACATGAAATTCTTTGGCCGTTTTTATAATATCCGTTATTTCACTACTGTTTAAAGGCTTTAAAACAGCCGCCGGCGTCGTACTTTTCGGCAATGTGGCCCGGGCATACCGGTTAATCGTTGTTTCATCGTTAAATACAAATTCATCGCCAACAATATCTTTAAATTTTTGTATGGGAACCATTATATAAGTGGAATACTCCTGAATGGTTAAAAAGCAACACCTGGAAATCAGAGTGCTGCTTAGAGCCTGTTTAAAAATAGATGAATCGGCTGCAATCACATGAGATTTCGCTTTGATCCCCCTAATTTTTAAACAGGCTCTTAAGATCTACAACAATTTCAGCTTTTTTTCCTTCTAAATCCGATAAGCCGAATCATTGATGTTAAGCAAACCTCCGTGAAGCAGGAAGCCCAAAAGCTTTAGATTTGGGTAGCTCACCACAAGGCAGAACAGCGTGTGTTCGAACTGCAGTAGGTATCAGTAGGGGCTGCTATTGCACCATATGCCTTTTCTGCTCAAGCTGGACAATGGAAGGTGTCAGGAAAATAAGCAGTTCATTTCGATCATCCGTCTTGGCTTTTGAACCAAAAAGATAGCCTAACCCCGGAATTCCGGCCAGAAAAGGAACACCACTATCCTCCTGACTCTGGGTTGTTTTGACCACACCGCCGATAACAACCGTATCGTTATTATTGACCAAAAGCTCTGTTTCCGCCTCATTGGTCGCCATGGTCGGGATCTGAGAGTTGTCAATTATAGTGAAGCCTGAAACGTCATTTTTGGTCACCCGCACACTCATGGAAATTCTGTTGTCCGGCGTAACATGGGGCGTTACTTCCAGAAGCAGGTCAATCTCTTTATACGCCACACTAGACCCGCCTGAATCATCACGCTCAAGATAGGCATAGTCCTCCCCCTGCTTAATCATGGCCATTTTATTGTCCAGGGTCAGAATCCTTGGGGAGGATACGATCCTGACATCTCCTTGTTGTTCGGAGGCTTCAAGCTGGGCATTCAGTGCGGTAACAGAAGACCCGAACAGCCCGAAAAAGGAGAAATCACCGGAAAACCCCGTTGAGTTAACAGACACAGAGAAATCATCAACAAAGTCCGATGTCACATTAGAATCATTGGACAAATTCCAATTGATCCCGAAATTTCTGGCAAACTCCTTGGTGACCTCAACCACCTTGGCCTCAATCATGATCTGGGGCGTCACCTTATCCAGGCGGTAGATCAGCTCATTGGCCAGGGCGATTTTAGCCTGGGTATCTGTAATGATCAGCATATTGGTACGGGTGTCCACTGAAATCTTACCCCGATCCGGGGTCAGGATCTGGGATACATGGGGTTCAATATCAGCCTTTGCATCTGAATAATTGACAGGGATATATTCGGTAACAAGGGGTTCCAGGGCCTTTTTCTGATCTTCGGATTTCTGCCGGGCAGAAATGGCGTCCTGGCGTTCTTTTTCCTCCCTGGCAAGGGTTTCCGTGGTGGCAATGCGGATAACATTGCCCTCCATCTTTTTACTAAGGCTGTTCATTTTCAAAACAAGGTCAAGGAGCTGGTCCCAGGGCACGGGATCCTGAAGACTCAGTGTCACCTTGCCCTGCACATCCTTATCAATGGCAAAGTTCCTTCCACTCACACTTTTTAATATCCTGAAAACATTTTTAATATCTGTTTCATAAAAATCCAGTTTGATTTTCTCACCGGTGTACCTGACCGAGGAAGGATTTAACAAAGGATCCTGGTCCAGGGAAACACTCTTTTCTTGAGCCGTTGACTGCCTATGATCCGGTTCTTTAAATACGGCCTGGGAATTTTGGCCGGCGTCCAGACGTACTTTGGCTTTATCAAATTCAGGCGGAGAAACGGTGGAAGCTTCAAAGGTCATATGAATGCCCTTGGTGGTTTGAACCACTTGGAACGGCACTTTTTCCCTGATCTTGATATCCACCAGTGTATCATTAGGATTTGCGGGATTTGGCCGGGGCATGACCTGTTCCACGGCAGAATTAAAATACCGGGTCATAAGGGGCCGCTGATGGTGGAGAGGCACCATTGTATTATACAACATCAGTCCGAGGGAATCATTGCGGTTCTGAATGGTTTCGTATCGAACCGGATGATCCGTTAGAATCTGAATATCAGACTGGCCCAAATTATTATTATCAAATTCAATATGGGTCAAATGGGCTGTTGTTCCAGGGATGGGAACATCTTCGGGCAGCACCGCAGCATCTTTCAAGCCCCGTCCGGGCTCATCTGCAACAGGGCCTGCCTCAGCCGTCTGTTCAGAAAAGGCCTGGCTGCCCTTGAGAATGATACCCAAACGGTCCGGTTTTTCCTCTACAATGTACGGCAGGTCCGCTTTAAGCAGGATATCCACCTTGACTGTTGTCTGGGCCTCGTCAATAAATCCCACCGTTATATCGCTGACACGGGAGTCGGAAAAGGGGCCGGCATCCACCCCCGGGGCAAGACGGGCATTGGGCAGGTAAACGCTCACAGCAAAAGGGAAAGACTGCTTAATGGACGTATAATCATCCAAAGCCCTGGAGGAACCCTGGATCCATACCTCAAACGCATCAGCTTCCGGGTTGACCCATATTTTGTCAACCGTTTTGGGCAAAGACGTAGAATCGCCCTGTGAAGTCCGGCTTTCCTGAACCTTAGCTGTATTTGCCGATGCTGCATTTTTTTGCGTTACGCAGCCTGTCGTAAAGGAAAGCAGCAGAACCGACATGATAAGACCTGTCACATAGTGTCTGACAGCCGACCGATAATTAACCATCATCTTATTCCCCATCCTCACTTTTATGAAATTTAATCTCCTCATACCGCTTACGGCGTTTTCCTTGATAATCTTTTACTTCTTCTTCAATTTTAATGCCTTTGCTGGTGATGGATGTCACCCTCCCGCCATTGGGACCGATATAAGTACCAATGGCAACTTCATACCCTTTGCCGCCGGCTTCCTCCACCATGGCAATGGTCCTGCCCTGCATTTCAACAACCGCCACCAGCTTAACCTGGCTTAACTCCAATTGTTCCAGGGGGGTCAATGTTCTTTTGGGCTTTGAATCCCCGGATGAACCTGACCCGGCAGACGCGTTTTTTTCATCAATCAGAGGAATAAACGGATCCACCCGGCCCTTGCTGTCATATTTTTCCATGGGTGTGGAAATACCGGCTTTTTGTAAGCCGGCTGCACCATCAATGTCGCGTCCGGTCCGGCTGTCTTTGACTAAATCCTGCGCTGGTTTCAAATCAGAAACCGAAACCTGATTTTTCCCGGTATCCCCGGGAACAGGCGTTTGTGTTGCCGAAGGATTTGATCTGAGAATGGGTTTGGAAACCACCTGGGTCTGTTTTGTCAATTTTGGCGCAGGGGCCTGCTCCTCATTACAGGCGAATACAAACAATAATGAGGCACTCAAGCCAACCACGCAACATATTTTAATCAATTTTTCCATATCCGGCGCCCTCTACCCCTTTTTGCGGTTTTTCTTGCCTTTATTACCCCTACCCCCAACTTCCTTGGGTTCAACAAACATGTAGGTAACGGCCACGCATTTCATCTGGATTTTATTTCTGTCAGCCGCCCCTTTTCCAGACACCCGGTTCATATTGATGGTCGACATATTGACAATACGATTGAATCCCGCAACCCGGTAAAAAAATTCGGCCATCTGGTGGTACCGGCCCGCAACCGTCATGGACAATGGGATTTCTGTGTAGGACGCGTTCTCCACCATCTTCTGGGGCGCAAACAACTGAACTTCAAGGCCGGCATCCCTTCCTGCCTTGGATATTTCATCCAGCAAAGAAGGCAGCTCTCTTTTGTCCGGCAGAGCGGTCATGGCAATGTTGAACTGTTCCCGGGCTTGGGCCATCTGGGCTTCCACCTTTTCAAGGGCGGCGGCTTTGATCTTGTACGTTGACAAAAGATTTTTCTGATTTTCAAGATCTTGCCTGGCTGCCATAAGAGTATCAAGCCTTGGGGTAAGCAGGAGAAAATAAAACCCGGCTCCAATTAAACCCCATGTGCCCAGACAGATAAGCAGACGCTGAACTTTGGTCAACGCACCTATTTTTTCATACAGGGCGTCCATCTTCCTACTTTTTTTCACAGTGCTGTCTTTCTTTTTCCCGGCCATTATCGTTTCCCTTTTTTGGACTTCCCATCCTTCTTGGTCTTGTCGGATGCTGGTTCGGACACTATCTTTGTGCAGGATATTGCAAATTCCTTTAACCGAATATTATCGTCAAATGCCGTTGTCTTTGACAGCTTTAAGTCTACTGTCCCAAACATCTGGGAACTTTCAAGATTTCTCATGAATGCAGCAATGGTCGGGTTATCAAAGGCAATCCCTTTTAAAGAAACGGTCTGGGCATCTGCAGTCACACTGGACAGCCACATTTTTGTTTTGACAAGTCTGTCTGCCAACTGTTCCAATAAAATCTGCTGCTCATTTTTTCTTTTTTTCAGGGTCTCAACGATGGCCAGTTTATCCTCCAGAATCGCCAGATTTTTCTTAATCCGGGAAACCTCATCTGCCTTTTTCTTATACTTGAGGCTCTCGGCCCTTACCTGGGCAACCTCATTCTGTGTCCGGGACAGTTTATTATCCAGCGTAAAGAGTACCCAGCCCAGTGCCAGAATAATACAAATAAGGGAAAGGAAAAATACGGATACCTGGCGGCGAATATTTTCCTTTTTCCTGGCAAGTCTGAACGGCAACAGATTAATTCGTATCATTTGTCATCCACCCGTCTCATGGCAAGCCCCAGTGCAATGGGGGCCAGAAGCTGGTACGCTTCCAGTTCGCCAAGTTCTGTTGAATCGCTGACCAGTCCGGCAAAGGGATCAATCTTTGACACCGCTACTTTCAGCTCTCTATTCAATTTTTCAGCCAGCAGGTCTATGAAACCGCCCCCACCGCTGACAACAACATTTTCCACCCTGGCATTGCCGGTACCGGACTCAAAGGTATAAACCACCTCGCAAATATCTGAACACCAGTTATCGACAACCATTTCATAAAGGTCGCCCAAGGCCTGTTCAGACTCCGGATAATCGACCTCCCCCATGATGATCTGCAATGCCTTTTCCCGCCCAACTTCAAGTTGGTCACTGACAACAGAGACAAGTTGGTCGCATCCGTTGGTCATATCCCGCATCATCATGGAATTGTTATTCTGAAGTATATTTACACTTATTTTGGAAGCCCCTACATCAAGCAGCAGGGTTATACGCTCATGATCAACATCAGGAAGGATTTCATAAACATTTTGAAGGGCAAACGCATCCACATCAATAATAACAGGATTAAGACCCGCCATATGGCTCAACTCAACATATTCATCCACCAGGTCCTGTCTTACCGCAACAAGCAGCACATTCATCTGTTCCGCAGAGTATTCACTGTCGCCCAGAATCTGGTAATCGATATTGACATCATTTATATCATAAGGAATATATTGCTCGGCCTCTGCCCGAATATTTCTATGCAGTTCATCATCAGGCACCTTTGATGTGCTGATGGTCTTGATAACCACGGAATGGCCGCCGATGGAAAGCGCCACATTTTTTTCCTTGATCTTCTGCGACTTAAACAAGGCGCGAATAATTTCGGCCAACCCCTCCATATCGGCAATCCGGCCTTCCTGAATCATGTCTTCGGGGACCTTTGCGATGCCGAATTTATGAAGCGTGGTACCTTTCTTGGTCGTCTTCAGTTCGGCCACTTTGACGAAAGCAGCCCCAATGTCTAGGCCTACAAGGTGATCTTTTTTTCCGAATATCATACGCAATCTATCCTCAATTGTGGCTGTCGCAAAGGGCCTGACCTTAAGAATGCAAATAATAATTATTGATATCCAACACTAATATGACTATATCATTTGATACGAAATGCACCCAATGTCAAGCACAGAATGAAACTATTTAACTGGTTAAATAGCAATAAAAAAAGTATTTATCAAATTAAACTCCAAAAAAATATAACTTTTTTTCATAAAAAAAGCACAAAAAAACGGATTAATGTGAAAAAAAAGCAACAAAAAGAAGCCGGTAAGTCCGGCACCCGGCCTTTTGTTCTAGTCAAAGCCTTCACTATCTCAAGCCTTATTGTCATGCTTACGGCCACCATTGTTATTGCAGCTTTGAATGCGCACTGGGTAAGAAAAATACTGCTTGAAAAAAGTAAAGAGTATAACCGGCTCTTAGTGGAAAACCTAAACCACCAGATATTTTTAAGATTTGTCTGGCCTGTGGTTTTCAAACATGGAGAGATAAAACTACGAGAACCTGGCCAGTATCAGCTTCTTGACACGGTTGTCAAAAGCACCCTGCACAGTTTCCATGTGGAAATGGTCAATATATACGCAACGGACAATGTTATTGCCTACAGCCTGGATAAAGCCCGGATCGGCAAAAAAGATGCCGGCGGGGTTCATTATGAAAAAGCCATGAAAAAGGAGGTAACCTCCAAGCTTGTTCAGCAGGGCAACTGGATTGAACTGACATTCTGGTTTCCCAAAGAGACAAAAATTATCACCTTTGCCCCTTTGATTCAGGAAGTCCAACTCACCCAGGAAAAGGACAGGATGGTAATCGGCGCGATTGAGATTATCAGGGATGTCACTGATGACTATCAGCAGGTATTTAAACTCCAGGGATTGATTGTCGTCAGTTGCGCCACCATCATGGGCATTCTTTTTCTTATTCTTAGGTTTGTGGTGAAACATGGAGAAGATATTATTGAACGCAGGGCTGAAGAACGGCTCAAGCTGGAAGAAAAACTGCGTCAGGCAGAGCACCTGTCGGCAATCGGTGAAATGACTGCCGGCGTATCACACGAAATTCGCAATCCTTTAGGTATTATAAAAAGCTCTGCGCAACTGATGGAAAAAAAAATGGCCAAACTGGACCCGTCCAGTAGTATTCCGGGAATCATTGTTGAAGAATCCACCCGTTTAGACCGCATCATCACAGATTTCCTTGATTTTGCAAAACCTAAAATCGCAGACTTAAGACCCTGCTGCCTGGAAGACATCATAGAAAAAAACATCGCTTTTTTATCGTCTTCAGATGAGCATAAAGATATTAAAATCATCCGGGAGTACCAGGGCGATCTTCCAAACATTTTGGGTGACCCTGCCATGCTCTATCAGGCATTTTTAAATATTTTTCTAAATGCATTTCAGGCCATAGACCAGGAGAATGGAAGCATTACCATTTCCACATGGCATGAGCCCGGGTTTGTCCATGCCGGCTTTTCAGATACAGGCCCGGGCATTGATGAAGATGTGCTGAAAAAAATCTGGACGCCCTTTTTCACCACCAAAGAAATGGGAACCGGCTTGGGCCTTGGTATCATTAAAAACATCATTCAGGCGCACCAGGGGGAGATCAGCATAACCAACGCCGAACCCTGCGGAACCAGGGTGGATATACGCCTGCCCGCCGCGCCGCAAAATATCCGGGAGTTATAATGGAAAACATATTGATTGTAGATGATGAAAAACACTACCCTATGATTATAGGAGAAGTTCTGTCCGAAGAAGGGTATACCCCGTTCACCGCATCAAGCGGGATGGAGGCACTGGATATTCTTAACAGCCAGCCCATTGACCTGGTCTTATCCGATGTTAAAATGCCGGGCATGTCCGGCATTGACCTTTTGGAAAAAGCCAAACAGATAAAACCGGATCTTCCGGTGATCATCATGACAGCATTCGGCAGTGTGGAAAAGGCGGTTGAAGCCATGCACAAGGGCGCCTACACATTTATTTTAAAACCTTTTGAAAACGAAGCCCTCATTGCTCACATTGCCAAAGCCCTGTCCATATCCCAAATTGTCCGGGAGAACACGCTCCTGAAGGATGCAATCCAGTCCCGGTACCAGTTTGACAACATCATCGGTAAAAGCAAATCCATGCAGGAGCTGTATGAGATCATTAAAAAGGTGGCCCCGACCAGTGCCTCGGTGCTGGTTGAAGGGGAAAGCGGCACCGGTAAGGAACTTGTGGCCAAATCAATTCATTACAACAGCATGAGAAAGGATCACCCCCTGATTGCGGTGAACTGTTCGGCATTTGCCGAGTCTCTTTTGGAAAGCGAACTTTTCGGACATGAAAAAGGGGCGTTCACCGGTGCGGTGGGATTGAAAAAAGGCCGGTTTGAAATGGCGGATAAAGGCACGCTTTTCCTGGATGAAATCGGGGAGCTGCCCATGCCGCTTCAGGTAAAACTGTTACGGGTACTTCAGGAACGAACTGTGGAGCGGGTTGGCGGGACCGTAAGCCTGCCGGTGGATTTCAGACTCATTGCCGCCACCAACAAAATCCTGGAAGATGAAATTAAAAAAGGCAATTTCAGGGAAGACCTGTACTATCGTCTCAACGTGGTCAAAGCCAACATCCCCCCCCTGCGTGACAGGCTGGAGGACATTCCTTTGCTTATTAATCATTTCATAGAAAAATACACCCAGGGCCCGGAGACTGCCGGGGTTGTCACAGGTATTGACAAAGAAGCAGTCCAGCGGCTGTGTGACTATGAGTGGAAAGGCAATGTCAGGGAACTGGAAAATGTCATTGAAAGATCCGTCATCCTGGCACCGGGCAGTATAATCACGGTTTCAGACCTGCCGGCTCAGATCCGTAACCCCAAATCCGGCACACTTCAACTTGACGGCATCCCTGATGGCGTAGGCCTTTCCGAAACCCTTGCCGCAGTGGAAAAAAGAATGATCCTGCGGGCAATGAAGATGTCCGGCAATGTCCAGACCAAAGCAGCAAAGATCCTTGGCATCGGAAAAAGCGGATTAAACCAGAAACTAAAAAAATTCAATCTGGACAAGGAATTAAAACTGAACAATAAATAATACCGGATCAGGGTTCAAAATTTTGAACTCTGGAAAAGATCATTATTTGGGGATGGCCCTCTCTTTTTGTAAAAACGAACCATTTAAAATTCAAAATTTTGAACTCTTTCATGCCATAGTCACAGAAGCAGTTATCGCATTTTTCAAAATATATGTATATTTTTCATATAGTTATAATTTTACATAAATGATATCGAATTGAATGGCAAGGTAATTGCGTATAACAATTATCACTAACCAAGGTTAGTTTTTTCATCTTTTTTTCCTTTTCTGAAAAAGGCTGCCCGCCCAGGCAGCCTTTTTTAGTTTGTATCTATAAATAATGCCTGACCGGAAACCCAGTGTTTGGATGAAAACTTGCCCAGATGTAAGTAAGGCACAAAAAAAATTTAAAACCGGAGCATACTGGTGTATGTGAGGCCCGATTTTATGATTTGGTAAATTTTTTTTGTAACGCGGCAGATGGGTGAGTTTTCGTTCAAACACTATTTATAGATCCGGGCCTGGGCTATGGCCTTGTACATCGAAGTCCCCGGGCTTTGGGCAATTTTTTCATACATCTGACGGCCGGCAGCGGTATCATTGAGTTTTTCATAAATCAACGCCAGGGCAAACCGGGCATCATCCTTTAAAAGATTTGATGCGCCCTTTTCCACACGCAAATAATAAGATTTTGCCTGTTCCATATCATTTTTCAATTCACAGATGGTTCCCATGGCGCAAAGCAAAAAATTCTTGACACCGGCCTTATCCCCCACAGTTGACAGTGCCTGGGAATACAGATCATATGCTTGATCATAGTCCTTAGCCTCAAAGCATATTTTCCCGAAATTGATCAGTGCCATGCGCCCGGCACTGGTGTTTGGATATTCATCAAAAAGCGTTTGAAAATCATCTTTAACCGCATCATATCCTTTCCGGGCATCCCGGTCCTGGGAATATTGTTCTTCATATTTCTCATAGGCTTTGGCAGCCAGTTCAGACGCCTTAATTTCAGACTGTTTAAAACTGAACATAATCACAGAAAAAACAACCACCACACCAACCAGAGCCCCGGCTGCAATCATCAACTGTTTTTTATGGGCAGAGGCCCATTCAATGGACTTGGTGAGACCCGCCTGGAAAGGATCCATCTGCGTCAGCTCTTTTTTCCGCTCATTTGATACGCCTTGATTTGCCATGAATTTTTTACCTTATAAAAATTAATTAGTGTTTGAACGAAAAGTCACCCATCTGCGGCGTTTCATAAAAATTTACCAAATTATAAAATTGGGCCTCACAACCGCGAGGTTGCTCCGGTTTTAAATTTTTATGCGCCTTGCATATGAGCAACTTTTCGTTCAAACACGGGTTAACGTTCAGACACTAATTATTAACCTGAGCTACCACACCAATTTTTTAAAAATCCAGCCAACTTCGCCGTCGGTATGCTCAATGTTAATCCAGTCCCCTTTACGACCGAGTACTTTGAAAGGAACACCCCTCTCGACTCTGAGTAGAATGTCGCCTGATGCATCCGGTTTTGAGCGGACATTACATTTTGATTTTATTGAAATCACCGTATTCGTTTTTCCCAGAAGGGTTTTATGAATCCAGGCCGTATCCCCTTCAAAATCCTTGACCTCGTACCAGTCCTTTTTTTTATTGATCACAAGAAAAGGGTGATATTTCTCCACCTGCCACAGTACCTTATATTTGGTTCCCGAACCGTTTCTCAAATTGGCAATCGAAGATCTTACCGATAGCCGTTCCGAGGCCACCGCGATGCCGGTGCATAGGAAAATAAAAAGGCAACAAACTGAAATTATAAAAATTTTTTTCTTTTTCACACGATACATAAATATCTCCAGTCGGCTCCAGTTTCAAGTCGTATCCGGTATATCAGAAAAGCACCGTGGCATGCAAGGTATTCGCATGCAAAGAAATTACGGCGTGATGTTCTCCACAAAAATTTTTGAAGCATCCTTTTTTGATAGAAAAAACCGATGCCCCCGCACCATGACCTCAATGGAGTCTGATGACGGGCTGCTATTGATTACCCGGACAATAACGCCTTGGTGAAACCCCATCTTTCCCAACCGTCGCCGTGAAAAGTGTCCGCCGTTCACCCGGGCAATACTGCCCTGTTTTCCCGGTGCCATCCGGGTAATTGGCAGAGACTCATTGAAAAACGGCAGGCTCTCCCCCCCTGTCCCGTCATTGGATATCCCCTCGGGTCTTTTTTCGGGGCGAACCCATATTTTGGAAGCCATCCCTGCACACAGGATCAGCCGGTTACAATCAGATGCAATGACAATCTGGCCACCAATGGCACTGGAAATAATTTCAACAAAGATACCCGTCCGAAGCCCCATGGAAGCAAACCGCATTTGCATCTTCCTGCCGGCAGCCACATTGACGATCTCAACCTTTTCTCCGATTCTGGCCCTGGACAAAGGAATCAGATGACCCCTTTGCGCCATACACTGCTCGCAAAGGCCATAAATTTCCATTTTATGCTGAAGCATAAAAAAACCATACTTGGCAGCCATTTTTTTCTGAAGATCTTCTAAATCGTCATCTTTGAACTCAATAATGGCTCCGCATTTGGTACAGATCATATGATCATGATGCACCCCGAGTTGACGGTGTTCGTATAGAATGGTTTCATCCCGGTCAAACACGACCTGACTGGCAAATCCCAACCGGCACAACTGTTCCATGCACTGCAGCAGAAATTCATTATCCACACGCAGGCCATCCTGCCTGACCTGATCGGCAATCTGGGCAAGACTTACATGGCCTTCCAATTTTAAAAAAGATTCCAGTATCTGAAACCGCTCCTCAAAGCGATCAAGTCCCCGCCAGCCAAAAAGGCGACGGAACTGCTCTTTTTCCTGCTGATGCCTGTCCGGCATGTTTTTAAACTCCTCTTTAAACACCCATGGTCTAAGCCTTGCTGCCAAAAATGAAAGGAATCTTAAACCTTTCATAAAAAACATATAAATAATATAGGTCCAATACCTTGTCAATATAGCTATTTACCGAAACCCACCGTCGAATATCGTTTGACACCGGTTGTCAGCTTCTTTTAGAATAAAGGTACTTTTTTCTTAGGAACTCGGTAAAAACAGCAAGGAGGCACCCATGGGAACCGACAACCTGATTTATCTTGAAATACTGGAGTGGTTTGACGAAACCGGAAAGGAACTGGTTCACCGTCTGCCTGAAAAAGGCTCCGGTGAAATCAAATTCGGGGCCCAGCTCATTGTCCGAGAAAGCCAGGCCGCAGTCTTCTTCTACCAGGGAAAGGCCGTTGGTGCCTTTGGTCCCGGAAGGCACACCTTAAAAACCGCAAACATACCCATTCTGACAAAAATCGCAAGCCTTCCCTGGGCCATGGAAAGCCCGCTGAAAGCAGAAGTCTTTTTTGCCAATTTAAAAACCTTTACCAACCTGAAATGGGGAACCCGGGACCCGGTGGCATTCAAGGACAAGAACCTTGGCCTGATAAGGCTCAGGGCCTTTGGTGTCTTTAACTTAAAAATTGTCCAGCCGGTCCTGTTCATCAACACCCTGGCCGGTACCCAGGGCATTTACACAAGTGCAGATATCAGCGATTACCTCAATCAGGTGGTAGTGTCCAGGTTCAACGACTATATTGGAGAGAAGGTCTCCTCCATTTTTGATTTGCCGGAAAATTACGATGAACTGGGAAAGGGACTGGCCCAAAGGCTGCGTAAGGATTTCAGTGCATTCGGACTGAATCTGACCCATCTTTACATCAATGCCATCACCCCGCCCCCCGAGGTCCAGCAGGCCATTGATGACAAAAGCCGGATAGGGCTGTTTGACGACATGAATAAACTGATGCAGATGAAAACCGCCATGGCCATGGAAAAAATTGCTGAGAACCCGCAGGGCATTGCTTCAGACGGCGCCCAGGCAGGCTTAGGGTTAGGCCTTGGCATGATGCTGCCCGGCATATTTTCCCAACAGATGCATTCCCCGACAGACCAGACCGCGCTGACCACAGCCTGTCCGGAGTGCCAAAATCAGATTTCCCTGGACGCAAAATTTTGTCCCCAGTGCGGTCACCAGCAGGTGATCTTTGCCCGGTGCCGGTATTGCGGCAAAAACATCACACCCGGCACAAAATTCTGCCCCAGATGCGGAAAACAGGTCAAGGAAAAGACAAAAGAAAAAATCTGCAGCAATTGCGGGGCAAAAAATTTGCCTGATTCAATTTTCTGCAACCAGTGCGGAGAAAAATATTAGCTACGCCGTCCAGTATCAATGTCCCCAGTGTGGGGCCCCTGTCACTTTAGGGGAAGAGACCCGGTTCTTTGTGTGCGAATTCTGCCGGGTCCGGTCCTGTATTTCCCAGAAAGGATTTCCCAGGTATTATCTGCCCTGCTCCCCCAATGTTCCCCAAGAAGTACAACTGATATACCTGCCCTATTGGCGTTTCAAAGGCGTGCGTTACATGTGTACCGCATCCGGTATAACACCCAGATTTACAGATATATCCGCCCTGGCTGTGGCAGGTATGCCGCCCCAGATTCCATTTTCCCTGGGGCTGAGATCCCAGGCCATCCCCATGAAACTAATCAGGCCTGATACCCAAGGAAAATTTTTTCGGCCCCTGCCCACGGCAATGGTATTAAAAGATAAAACATTTGGTTTAAAACTGGAGAAGATCTCGTTTAAAGAGGATATCGGGGAAACCTTCAGTCTTATTTATTCTCCTTTTTACATCAGGCAACAACATCTTGTGGATGGGGTTACCAATCAGGCGTTGCCCCTGGAAAAATTGATTACCCCGGATATATTCGACCTTGACCGGGTCCGGCCCGGTGTTGAGACCCATTTCATTGCCGGCATTTGCCCAGGCTGCGGGGCGGATCTTGAGGGCAGTGGCGATTCATTGGTCCTGGTATGCCGGAACTGCCATTCCCTGTGGCGGGCCAAGGGGAAGACGCTTGCAAAAATCAAATTCAGTACCGCAGCCCCTGCCCACAAAGATGACATCATGCTACCGTTCTGGCGGATCAGCGCCAATATCTCGCCCATAAACCTGTCCAGCCATGCGGATTTGGCCAGGATGGCAAACCTGCCACGGGCAATTCCCCGGAAGTGGGAGGAAAAACCTGTGCATTTCTGGAGTCCGGCATTTAAGGTCCGTCCCAACATTTTTTTACGGCTGTTAGGTCAGATGACGTCAGCCCAGTTGGAACCGCCCCTGTCCCAAACCGTTGAAGACAATTTGTACCAGCCCGTAAATCTGCCCGCTTCCGAGGCCATCCAGACCGTTCGCATTACCATGGCCGCCCTGCTGAAACCCGGAAAAGAAATTCTTGAGCGTTTACCCAAGACGAATGTGGTTCCCCAAAATGTCTCCCTGATTTTTCTGCCCTTTAAGTCCTCCCAGCATGATATTATCTACCCGGATTTAGGCATTGGCATCAATAAAAAGGCCCTGGCATTGTCCGGCAACCTGTAGCGCTCCTTTTGCCGGCATTGCACAAACAGTCCATGGCTGATAAAATACTAAAGAACTCGCAGGTAAGCGAACGGAAACAACATAGAAATTCAGTGGATAGGCAAAGCCGCTTTTAATGACACAATTTAATTTTGAAACAACAGCAAAGTGTACCGTCAACACGGCTGAAGACCTGGCCCAATATCTGCTCAGGCCCCTTGCCATAGGCAACAGAACCATTTTCAACCGGATGGTGCTGGCCCCCATGGCAGGACTGGGGCACATCGCGTTCAGGCAGCTTGTGACCCAATTTTCAGGATTCGGCCTACTGTTCACGGGTATGTGCTCGGCCAAAGCCGTTCCCCATGAAAACCCCGAAAGATCCCATATATTTTCCTGGCGGCCCGAGGAACTGGACCACACAGTATGCCAGATATTTGGGGCAGAACCTGAAATCATGGCCCGGGCTGCCCGGCGCATTGAAGCCGAAGGATTCTTCGGGGTGGACTTGAATTTCGGATGCTCCGTTGCCGCAATCTGCAAAAAAGGATGCGGGGCCGCACTTTTAAAAACACCGGATAAGGCCGCTAAAATTGTATCCGCAGTCAGAAAGGCTGTGTCATGCCCGGTTTTTGTTAAATTCAGAACCGGATGGCAGGATGATCGTCACTTTCCTGTGACCATGGCCCGGGCTTTTGAAAATACCGGAGCCGATGCCCTGACCTTTCATCCCCGGGTCGCCCCGGACAGAAGAAGCCGAAGCCCCAGATGGGAGCTGATCGGCAAAGTCCAGGACGCTGTCACCATTCCCGTGTTTGGCAACGGGAACTTGTTTGCCCCCGAACATGGGATCAAAATGATCCGGGAAACCGGCTGCCAGGGGCTCTCCATCGGTAGGATGGCCGTGGCTCAGCCCTGGATTTTTGCCCAGTGGACAAAAGGCTTTAAACCGGCACCGTCCATTTATATGGAAACCGCCCTGGACATGGCAAGACTTTTAAGCGCCCATTATGAAGACCATTTTGCCCTGAAGATGTTTAAAAAATTTGCCCCGTATTTCTGCGCCAATTTCAAATTCTCCAACGCCATTTTAAAATCCATGATACGGGCTGAAAATATGAACGAACTTTGTAACAACATACGGCATCTTCTGGACCCGCCGCCCCAGACATTGCGCCTGCCCAATATCAATCTGTTCGTTTGACAATCTTGCCTTCACCAGATATATGCATGGATGAAAAAGCCGTTAAAATTACACTGGCCGATCTTTCAAAATAAACCCCGACACCGAGGTAAACAATGACACTGGACATGACACGGTTTAAATGCTTGGGCTGCGGGGCCTGCTGCAAACAAAGCGGCTACGTCCGCCTGGGTGCGAAAGAACCGGATATCATTGCCGATTTCCTGAATATGGATGTCCGGGATTTTATAGAGAACTTTACCTGCCTGACCCGGGACCGCAACGGGCTATCAATCATTGATGCCCCTGACGGCTCCTGTATCTTCCTGGACAGCAATGGGTGCCGCATCAATCCTGTCAAACCCGCCCAGTGCCGGGACTTTCCTGTCAAATGGCGGTTTTCGGGTTTTGAACAAATCTGTGAATGGGCACGAAAAAACTGTTCGCCTTCCAAATAGCTGTATTGAAAATCTATATATTTATATAAATTGCCATCAAGTCTGTCTACTTGACTTGGTGGTGATTCAGGTTTTAAATTAATTCAATTTATCACATAGACACAATCAATGAACTGCCCCCTATAAGGAGAACTTAAAATAGAATGGTAAAAGAACTTGACTGCAGGAAAATGGATTGTCCGGCACCTGTGCTGGAAACAAAGAAATGCCTTGAAAGCGAAGCATT
>JAQYWJ010000137.1 GCA_030145005.1 Desulfobacter sp.
TTATCATATGCCTGCCGTTGTCAGGGTACAAGATTAAGATTTGAGTTTTCGTCCAAACGGAACGTTCAGTTTTCTCATCCTTTTTCTGAGAGTGGACGGGCTGATTTTAACTTGCTTTTAAGCAGAACGGGTCCCCCCATATATATCGCGGTGGGTCTAAAACCCTGAATCCAAGGAGTTATAGAAAGCTCGCCTCCCACCTTCCCCGTATACGGACTTTTTAAAAAACAGCTTGCGTTTCATATCAAAAACAATTAAGTCCCTTGCAGATTAGAAGGAGAATTGTTTTGACATATTACATCGCAGCCGATCAGGTTTACTATTATTGTGGGTATTATCCATATCCGGTTGCCGTGGTGTCTCTTTCTTGATCTGACATAAAAAAAAGTGAAATAAATGCTGCGGGCCGGAAGTGCCTGCAGCATTTTTTAATTTAAAAAAGCTGCAACACATCCCTGATGTTGCGGCTTTTTTTATTTTTACCCGTTTTTCAATTAACCGGAGTTTAAAGATGAATGTATTGGAAGTGTTAAAAGAACGTGGGTTTCTTGATAACCAAACCCATGAAAGAGAACTGGAAGATCACCTGGCAAAGGAAAGCAGGCACTGCTATATAGGCTTTGATCCAACTGCCGACAGTCTTCATGTGGGACATCTGGTTCCTATCATGTCCCTTGCGCATATGCAGCTCAATGGACATATCCCAATCGCCCTTGTCGGAGGGGGCACAGGCCGGATAGGCGATCCCAGCGGAAAAAATGAGATGCGGCAGATGATGACTCTGGAGACCATTGAGCAAAATGTTCAGGGCATCAAAAAACAGCTGTCCGGATTTATTGATTTTGAGGCTGGTAAGGCCATTTTGGCCAATAATGCGGATTGGCTTGCATCCCTTGAATACATTCCCTTTCTCAGGGATATTGGCCGGCATTTCAGCATCAATAAAATGATCAAGGCTGAAAGCTATCGCCAGAGAATTGAATCCGAAGTCGGACTAAGTTTCATTGAATTCAATTACATGCTTTTGCAGGCAGTTGATTTTCTGACGCTTTGTGACCGTCATAACTGCATGCTGCAAATGGGGGGAAGTGATCAATGGGGTAATATCCTCGCAGGCGTTGAACTGATTCGTAAAACCAGGCAAAAAACGGTGTTTGGGATTACCTACAAACTGATTACCAAAAGTGACGGGAGCAAAATGGGAAAAACCGCCGGTAACGCTGTCTGGCTTGATCCTGAAAAAACATCTCCCTACGAGTACTATCAATTCTGGATGAATACGGATGACAGGGATGTGGAACGGTTTTTATCGCTTTTTACCTTCCTGCCCATGCCGGAAATCCGCCAGGTAAACAATCTGGTTGATGCAGAGTTGAACCAAGTAAAAAATATTCTGGCATTTGAGAGTACTTGTCTGGCCCACGGCAGGGAGGCGGCATTAAATGCCAAAGCATCCGCTTCTGCCGTTTTTGGAAATTGCACTATTTCTGAAAAAATTCTGCCGTCATCCAGTATCCCCAGGAAAGACGAAAGCAGGAACGCAGTTGAGCTTCCCACAACCTATGTCACACCCAGTGAGTTTTCAACGGGGATTCCGGCCTATGAGCTTTTCCTGCGCACCGGCCTTACCAAATCCGGTGGAGAGGCAAGACGCCTGATAAATCAGGGTGGGGCATATCTTAATGGAGAAAGGGTTGCCGCTTTTGATTTATTGGTTGATTCCAACCATCTTGAAAATGGTCAGGTTATTTTAAGGGCCGGCAAAAAAAGGTTTCATAGAATTCAGATAGAAATATAATAAGGTTGTAACAAAAGGGATGAGTCTTTCATTTTTAATAATTTGAAAATGTGCCCAGATGGGGTATAGTCCTGGCCCACAAGGTAATTTTATATGAAAGTACCAATAAGTTGCGAAGTTACTTTCATGTTTTGTTTTGGGCTGAACCACGGTAAAAAACCAGGTCAGCCCGTGGCTGTTATATTAATTTTACGGGTTATTTCCCCTTAAGAAAATAAAAGGCGTGATTTTATGGATTTTAACCCCTGCATGAAACACCAGGTAGTCAGAAAAACGGTGCGGGAGTTTGCTGAAAATGAGATCGGACCCCATGCCGCAAGCCTGGACAGGGAAGGGCGCTTCCCAACTGAAATTATTGAAAAGATGGGGCCTTTAAATTATTTTGGCCTCCAGGTGCCGCCGTCTTTAGGCGGTGCCGGTCTTGACACCATTTCCTATGCCATTGTGATTGAGGAATTGTCCAGGGTGTGTGCTGCTCTCGGGCTTTGCGTGTCTGTTCACAACAGCGTGGGGCTGTATCCCATTTTAAGGTTTGGTACGGATGAGCAAATTGCCCGCTTTGTACCTGACATGGCCGCAGGAAAACATATCGGTGCATTTTGCCTGACCGAAGCCAATGCCGGTTCCGATGCCGGCGGCGTGGAGACCGTGGCAATAAAGACCGACGACGGCTACACTATCAACGGCACCAAGATTTTTGTCACCAATGGCGGGGTCTGTGATGTGGTTTTGGTATTTGCCGTGGATGCGGGCAGCCAGGGACCGTCCCGGTCCAATGTTTTTATTGTGGAAAAGAAGTGCCCCGGATTCAGTGTGGGCGAAATAGAGGATTTATGCGGCATGCGGGCCAATCCGGTTTCGTCCCTGTTTTTTGAGAACTGCCGGATCCCTGAAACCAATCTTCTGGGCAAACCGGGGCAGGGTCTTAAAATCGGCTTGACTGCCCTGGATACCGGCCGAATCGGTATTGCGGCCCAGGCGTTAGGTATTGCCCAGGCGGCATTTGAGGCGGCATTGAGTTATGCCAAGGAGCGCCGGCAGTTCAACAGCCCTTTGACAAAATTTCAAACCATCCAGAACTATCTGGCAGATATGGCCACATCCATTGAATCCTCGCGCCTGCTTCTCTACCGGGCCGCGGCAGCCAAAGACAAAGGCGGTGATTTCGGGGCCCAGTCAGCCATGGCCAAACTGTCCTGCAGTGCAACGGCACGTACAGTAACGGATTTGGCTGTCCAGATCCACGGCGGATATGGATACTCCAGGGAATATGATGTGGAACGTTACTTCAGGGAAGCCAAGGTGACCCAGATCTATGAAGGCACCAGTGAAGTGCAGAAGATGGTCATCGCAAGGCATCTGATTACCCGGCCCAGTTAAGAGAGAAAAAGCAGATATGGAAAATAATACACTTGATATCATTGTATGCATTAAACAGGTGCCCATGGTGTCTGAACTGCCCTGGAATTCCAAAACCGGCACCCTGAAACGGGAGCTTGCCCAGGGCATGATGGACCCGGCCTCACGCCTTGCCCTGGAAGCCGGGCTTCGCCTGCAAAGGGCAGGGCAGCTAGAGGATCGCCGGATCCGGGTGACCGCACTGACCATGGGACCGCCCATGGCCGAGGAGGTGCTTCACCAGGCCGTGTCCCTGGGCGCAGACCATGGGGTACTGCTCACGGACCGGAAAATGGCCGGGGCCGACACCAATCTTACCTCTTTTATCCTTGGCCGGTATATAAGGATGTTTAAGCCTGATACCGGTCTTGTGCTCTGCGGCGCCCAGACCAGTGACAGTGAGACGGCCCAAGTCGGTCCCCAGTTGGCCTGTGAACTGGATTTTCCGGCCATCGGCTGGGCATCGGATATCCGGCTGACCCAAAGAACTCTGGTGGTCACCCGGTTGGTGGATGATTTTATGGAAACCCTGGAGATGGATTTGCCGGGCCTTGTGACCATAGAGCTGGGCGCGTTTGTTCCCCGTTATGCAGGACTTGCCGGCGTGGCACAGGCCTTTGCCTCTCCCAAAATTGACGTTGTGGATGCCGATCGCCTGGAACTGGACAGGGATTTCAATGCCCTTAAAGATTCGCCCACCCGTATTCTGGATGTGTTTTCGCCTGCCACCCAAAAGGAGAGCCGGGTGCTCAAGGGCGCGGCCAAAACCGTTGTGGACAAGCTGTTTACAGATTATGGAAAAATTATCAGTTCAGCCATGGGCAAGGATTTAAAAAAGAAATGAGGGCGAAAATGTCAAAAAATTCAACCGGCAAAGATATCTGGGTGCTTGGAGACTACCGCAACTATTTTAAAAACCGGGTTACGCTTCAGATCCTGGCAAGGGCCAGGGCGCTTGCCGAAAAGACGGGTGGCCGGGTGTGCGGCGTGGTTTTTGGTCATGATGTGGGTGGATATACCGGCGAATATATTGCCCATGGTGCGGACCGGGTTTATGTAATTGATCATCCAAGGCTTAAATCCTATGGCATTGAGACCTTTACCAATCTTTTGATACGGCTGGCCCGGGACATGAATCCGGATATCATCCTGATCGGGGCCACCCGGTTCGGCCAGGAAGTGGCGCCCCGGGTGGCAAAACAGTTGGACACCGGACTTACCGCCGACTGCATTGATCTTGAAATAGACGATAAAGGACGGCTTGTCCAGATTGCACCATCCTTTGGGGGCAACCTCATTGCACGGATACTCACGCCAAAAGCCCGGCCCCAGATGGCAACGGTGCGGCCCGGCACCTTCCATGAACTGCCCCATGATAATACGGCCAAAGGCGAGGTGGTCACCCTTGATCTGCCCGAAGATCTGCCGGCCGAGCGGGTCCGCTGCACCCATTCGGAATACCGGCCTGCCAAAACCCTGGGCATTGAAAAGGCGGACATTGTGATCACCGGCGGCAGGGGCATGGGGTCCAAGGGTAAATTTAAAAAACTGTTTGACCTGGCAGGTCTGCTCAATGCCGAGGTCGGGGCCACCCGCCCTGTTGTCCATGCCGGATGGGTGGGCCACGAGGCCCTGGTGGGCCAGGCCGGTAAGCATATACGGCCCAAGGTGCTGTTCTCCTTTGGTATCTCCGGGGCCATCCAGCACACGGCCGCGCTTATGGATGCTGATTTCATTGTGGCTGTGAACAAAAACCCCGATGCCACCATGATGAAACTTGCGGATGTGGCCATTGTGGCCGATGCCAACCAGGTTTGCTCCGGGATTATCCGGGCTCTGAAAGAGAAGATAAGGGACTGATATCTTTATTGCGTCCAAGGTAAATGGGTATCATAAGAAAGTTTCGGCTCATGACATTGTTTTATTTATATTTATGATTAAATTTGTACCAATGGTCATGAGTTGACCTAAGGTTATCAACATTAGGGCTCAACTCTCAACAAAAAATGAAAAGGAGAGACTTAAATATGATAAATGTTACCAAGCCTGCCCAGGAACAGGTTAAACTCTATTTTGAGGGCAAAGAAATTAAACCTATCAGAATTCTTCTCAATGGCGACGGATGCGGCGGGCCAAGCCTTGCCATGGCTTTGGACGAGAAAAAAGAGACGGATGCCGTGTTTACCTTTGATGGTGTGGAATACATCATGGATAAGGATCTGATGGAAAAAGCAAGTCCTGTGGCTGTTGATTTTGCAGGTACAGGCTTTCACCTTGAATCCAGCTTGGAACCGCCTGCCGGATGCAAAGGTTGCGGCAGCGGAACATGCCATAGCTAACGAGTCAACTACCCGCCCCTAAAGGATCGGGCTTGAATCGTGAGGTTCGAGATAGGAGCAAATAGCTCCAATAGGTGATTAGCTTAAGTGTTTTTAACACTACGTTGTTTGGGTGATTACACCCTTGGATACCTCCCTAGTCCAAGGCTCTGTATTTCAGCATTAAAAGACCCCAACAGGTCGGTGTGCTGAGACTGACAAGTCCTTACAACATTGGCGAAGGGAATCTACCAGTTTGGCAGTTCTGGGACAGATATACATTATTTGTCAGAAAAACTGTCTTTTAAAATTCATCCCCCACCTGAAGGAGGAGGTCTTCTTTTTTAAGGAAGGATAAAAAAGTTTGAGTTTTTTCAGGCAGGGCTGTAATCCGGTCCTTCGGCTATGGCCTCATTCTGTATCGGGTCAGTTGCAGGCGCATCTATTTGTGTTCCCATGGACTGCGCCTGCATCCTCTGGTCGTGCAAGACCCGGATTATGCCGTCGGCAAGTCCCTGCATGGGGACATGGACTTTTTCACACCGGCCCTGTCCTGTGCCGGAAAAGAAGGG
>JAQYWJ010000138.1 GCA_030145005.1 Desulfobacter sp.
AAGCCATAGTTGAAGAGCGTATCAAAGCCGCCCAGAAACAGGGCCGGTTTGACAATATTGAGGGCAAGGGCAAACCTTTAGTGTTTGAGGACAGCCATGTGCCCAATGATCTTCGCATGGCCCATAAGATTCTGAAAAATTCAGGTTTTCTGCCCCCTGAAGTTGAAATCAGAAAGCAGATGACCCATGTACGTGAACTTATGGACCAGGCCGGGCAGACATCCGCGGATCAGGCAAAGCTGCACAAAAAACTAAATTACCTGATGGCCAAGCTTGATGCGGTCCGCTCAACCGGACCCGGCAGTACCCTGGCCCGGGACCAGTACAGAACTTCATTATTGAGAAAAATCAAATGAGTATACGCAAAAAAGACAAAGACGGAGTATTTAAAAATATTTTTGTTGCCTATTTTATATTGTTGCTCCACGTATTTCTTCTGGCCGGCATCGGCCTTACCGTGGTGTTGTTCAAAGGCATTTATCACTATCTTCCATGGATCATGGGCGGCATTGCCGTCCTGGTGCTCGCCATTGCCTGGCTCATTTACTACAGAATGAGAGAAACCTCTTCCTCTCTAAGCGAGGTGCTGGGCACACCGGAATTCCAGGACAGGGCTGTTGAGATACGACTGCTTGGCGGCCTTGCGTCCTTTGAAATTAAAGCCAAAGAGCATCCCTTGCTGCCGAACCACACCAGCCTTTCCCCCTATTCCGATGACCGGCTTATCGAAAGCGCAGGTGACAGGGCGGAACGAAAAATGCTGGAACTCAACGGGCTTTATGAAAAGGATTTGATCACCAAAAAAGAGTTCGAAAAAGCGCGTCAGAACATCATCCAGGGCTGATCATCACAATAAATACCAAAGGAGAGCTGTATGAAAAAAATCAGCCTGGCCCTGTTATCAGGCGGGATGTCCACAGAGCGGGAAGTATCCTTAAACAGTGGAAATCAGGTATTTGAGGCCCTTGATAAAGAAAAATACGACATCAAACGGTATGATCCCCAATTTGATCTGGCAAAACTTGTAACAGATGCACCGGATATTGATGCGGCCCTGGTTATTCTCCATGGGCCCTTTGGGGAAGATGGTACGGTTCAGGGGCTTCTGGATCTTTTAAATATTCCCTATCAGGGAGCGGGTGTTTTGGGATCAGCCGTTGCCATGAACAAACTGATCGCCAAAAGACTTTACCGCCAGGCAGGCATCCCGACACCTGACTATATATCCATTTCCACCCATGCGCCGGTTCCTGATCCTGACAGGTTAAAGGCTCTTGGACTTCCCATTGTGATCAAACCGGCCTGCGCCGGTTCTTCGGTGGGCATGAGCATCATATCGGATGAAAAAGATCTGCCACAAGCCATTGAAAAAGGTTTTCAAAACGATGACACGTTGATCCTTGAACAATATATCAAGGGCACGGAACTGACCTGCGGGGTTTTGGGAAATAAGGATCTTGAGGCCCTGCCCGTCATTGAAATAGTCCCCGGCAAGGGCCATGAATTTTTTGATTACCAGGCCAAATACGTGGCAGGAGAGACCAATGAAATCTGCCCGGCCCGCATTGATGAACAAACCACACGGCGGGTACAGGAATTAGCTGTTGAAGCCCACATGGCCCTGTTCCTTAAAGGCTATTCCAGAACAGACATGCTGCTTTTGGACGGTGAACTGCATGTCCTTGAAACCAACACCATCCCCGGCATGACTGCCACAAGTCTTTTCCCCCAGTCCGCAGCCAAGGCGGGCTATGAATTTGGCGTCCTGATGGACAAACTCATTGAACTTGCCATAGAAGAAAACAAAAGAACGAATTTAAGGAGAGCCCAATGAAAATCCTTGTAATCGGCAGCGGCGGCCGGGAACATACCCTGGTCTGGAAAATTGCCCAAAGTCCGCTTGTAGATAAAATATACTGTGCCCCGGGAAATGCAGGTACCGCAACCCTGGCAGAGAATGTGAATATCAGTGCTGAAGATATTGACGCCCTGGCAGCATTTGCCCAGCAAAATCAGATTGACCTGACTGTTGTGGGTCCCGAAGGGCCTCTGGTGGCGGGAATCGCAGATAGTTTTGAGGAAAAGGGGCTGGCCGTGTTCGGTCCGTCCGGAGCCGCAGCACAGCTTGAAGGCTCCAAGGTATTTTCCAAGAATCATATGCTTAAGTACGGGATACCCTGTGCTGCGGGCAAAGCCTTTACCGATCCTGAGCGGGCCAAGCTTTATGCAAAAGCCCTGGGCGCACCCTGCGTGGTCAAAGCGGACGGGCTGGCCGCCGGCAAGGGCGTAATTGTCTGCACAAGTCTTGAAGAGGCAAACACCGCCATTGACGACATGCTGGAAGGCAACAAATTTGGTGATGCCGGTGCCGTGGTGGTGGTGGAAGAGTGTCTTAAAGGCGAGGAAGCTTCTTTTATTGTCTTCACAGACGGTAACACGGTGCTTGCCCTGCCCGAATCCCAGGACCACAAAAGGATATTTGATGATGACAAAGGCCCCAATACCGGCGGCATGGGCGCATACTCTCCGGCACCGGTCCTGGATCACCTGCTGCGTACAAAGGCCATGGAAGAAGTGATGATTCCGGCGGTGAAAGGCATGGCCCAGGAAGGCACGCCCTTTAAAGGGGTACTCTATGCCGGATTAATGGTGGACAAAGACAACATCAAGGTGTTGGAGTTCAACACCCGTCTTGGGGATCCTGAAACCCAGCCCATCCTCATGCGCTTGAAAAACGACATAGTTCCTTTGATGGAAGCCTGCTGCAACGGCACCCTGCACAACCATACAATCAAGATTGATCCACGGGCTGCCATGTGTGTGGTCATTGCTGCCGGCGGATACCCGGGTTCTTACGAAAAGGGCCATGAGATCTCAGGGCTGGATCAAGCCAATGGGGTCAAGGATACTGTGGTATTCCATGCCGGCACTGCCATGGATAACGGCAAAGTCGTGGCATCCGGCGGCCGGGTGCTTGGGGTGACATCCCTGGGTGATACGGTTGAAGACGCCATTAATACGGCCTATGAAGCCTGTGCCAAAATCAATTTTAAAGACTGCTTTAAAAGAAAGGATATTGGGGCCAAGGCATTGAAACGCATGGCTATCCCGCCCCAGGTGGGTGTGATCATGGGATCTGACTCCGATTTTTCGGTAATGAAAAGCGCCCTGGTCATGCTCAAAAAATTCGATATCCCCTACTATGTCACTGTGGCATCTGCCCACAGGACCCCTGAAAAGGCCGTGCAGTTGGCGACCCGGGCCCGGGAACAGGGGGTCAAGGTGCTCATTTGCGGGGCAGGACATGCGGCACATTTGGCCGGTGTCATTGCCGCCCACACCACCCTGCCTGTTTTGGGTGTTCCCATTGACTCCAGTGCCCTTCAAGGCATGGATGCGCTTTTAGCAACGGTGCAGATGCCCCCCGGTATTCCGGTTTCCAGCATGGCCATTGGTAAATCCGGGGCCCATAATGCCGGCATCACGGCGGCCCAGATCATCGGGGTGTCTGATCCGGTGGTGGCGGAGAAACTGGCTGCATTTAAAAAGGAAATGGCAGACAAGGTGGAACAGAAGGCAGCATCTTTTGTCTGATGCCGTTGCCACCCGTTTTTAAGCCCGATTTTAAACGATCAAAAAATGGTCCAAAATAAAATCATCCGGGTGGACAAAGACCACCCGGATCCTGACATCATAAACCAGGCCACCGGTATTCTTAAAACCGGCGGCCTGGTGATTTTTCCGGCTGCCTGCCTTTACGGGGTGGCGGCCAACGCCCTGTCCGCCAATGCCGTTGAAAAGGTATTCCAGCTCAAACAGCGCCCCCGCAATAATCCTATTCTGGTACTGATAAAAAATACGGACCAGCTTGACCGCCTTGTTACAACAATTCCGGACAAGGCCCGGATACTCATGAAGCAATTCTGGCCCGGCGGCCTGACCCTGGTCTTTGATGCGGCAGACAGTATTAGCATCAAGCTTACCGCAGGAAGCAAAAAACTTGGCATCCGCCTGCCCGGGCACCCTGTGGCCAGGGCTTTGGTCAAGAGTGTTGATTTTCCTGTCACCGGCACCAGCGCCAACCTGTCCGGCCGGCCCGGGTGCACCCGAACAGATATGCTATGTCCTGAAATTATGGAAAAAGTCGACCTGGTTCTGGACGCAGGTCCGGTTAAAGGCGGTGCCGGTTCAACGGTCGTTGATGTAACCTGCACACCGCCAAGAATCCTACGCCAGGGAGCGACCCCCGCCACAGACATTTATGCCTGCCTGAAAGATTGACTCTTCGATTCTGCAACACCGCAGATGGGTATATTTAGATCAGCAGGGGCAAAAACCGAAAATGAGGTGAAGGCAATGACACGGAGAACAATTCATTATCTGGCGGCGTTCGTGATCCTCGGAATATATGGCGGCCAGGTCTGTCCATTTCTGGATTCCCTGACCAGCATTCAACTGCTGGCACCTATCTTCGTGACCATGGCGCTGTTCTATCTGCTGCAGGTTATGGTGTTTAATAAAGCGATAGAGAAGGCGCTTCTTAAAAAGCAGTCCATCCGGGTGTTTCAATTCGATCTGGGATCCTTTTTTCTTTCCGGCATTATCATCATGCTATTCAACACCTTCTATTACGGTTTTCCCCTGGGAAGCGGGTTGAAGATTGTTTTTGCTTTATTCCTGATGGGATTTTTTGCAGCCATCGACCTCAGTCTTGAAAAGGAGTGGGTTCTAAATCGCCGTTTTGAAGCCTCGGGGGACTGGATTGAACCGGACCTGCGGTTCTTCTCCCATCCCAAGAAACTGGTTTTCTTCAGCTCTGCCTGTATGCTCCTGACAGCCGGGGTCATGTTCCTGGTGATTAACAAGGATCTGGACTGGATGGCCAAAATCGGCAACGAAATTCCGGTGGCGGACGCTCAGCGATATATCATGACCGAAGTGGGATTCGTGATGGGGGTGATCCTGCTCTATATGTTCACCGTGATATACGCCTATTCCAGGAATTTTCGAAATTTTCTGGACAAGGAGACGGTTGTTCTCCAGGAAGCCACAGGCGGGAATTTCGCTGTTCATGTCCCGGTCAGCAGCAACGATGAGTTTGGTGTGATGGCAAAGCACACCAACCTGATGGTGGAGGGATTAAAGCACAGCACGGAAGAGCTGGCAAAGACGAGGGACGTTACGATTCTGTCGCTGGCGTCGCTGGCTGAGACCCGGGACAATGAGACCGGAAACCACATTCTCCGGACCCAGCACTATGTCAAGGCCCTTGCAAAGCATTTACAGGGTCATCCCGATTTTCGAAGCAAGCTGGATGATGATACGGTGGATCTGTTGTATAAATCGGCCCCGCTACATGATATCGGCAAGGTCGGTATTCCTGACAATATTCTGCTCAAGCCTGGAAAATTGACGGATGACGAGTTTCAGACCATGAAGTTGCATACGACCCTGGGGGGTGAAACGCTAAGAATCGCGGAAGAGCGTCTGGGTAGCAGTTCATTTCTCAATCTCGCCACAGAAATAGCCCTGACCCATCACGAACGGTGGGACGGCACCGGTTATCCGAAAGGAATTGCCGGCGATAAGATACCCATTTCCGGCAGACTGATGGCGCTGGCGGATGTGTATGACGCCTTGATCAGCAAGCGAGTGTACAAGGAAGCTTTCAGTCATGACAAGGCAAAAGAGATTATTCTGGAATGGCGTGAAAAAAATTTTGATCCCCGTGTTGTTGATGCATTTATTAAAATTGAAAAACAATTTATTGAGATCGCCGCCCAATTCCAGGATAATAAGTAATGGTCTTACCTACCTACCTGTTTCCATTCGGAAGCTGAGTAACAGGTCGATTCTTGCAGTTTTGTACGCAATACAGGCTGAACAGACTGCGGTACAACGTGTCCTTTCGGTGGGTGTGCGTGGTTTTAATTTCCATTGATGATATTATCGCCTGTGCCGAATCAGTTGCCGATTTACTTTGCAGGTCCCAAATCAAGGATCTGGAGCCAGGGA
>JAQYWJ010000009.1 GCA_030145005.1 Desulfobacter sp.
CGAAAACCATCAAAGTGGATACCCGGATTATTGCCGCCACGAACCGGAATCTGGAAGAAGAAACCCAAAAAGGACGGTTCAGGGATGATCTGTGGTACCGGATGAATGTATTTCCGATCACAATGCCTCCTCTTCGGGAACGGATAGACGATATCCCCCTTCTGGTTGATTTTTATGTTAAAAAAATCTCCAGAAGGCTTGGGAAAACCATTAACATGGTCCCCCGGAATGTGATGAATGCGTTACAAAATTATCATTGGCCGGGAAATATCCGGGAATTGGAGAATGTACTTGAACGCTCGATCATTAATTCGTCAGGCCCGAAGCTTCGTTTGGCTGACGATCTTGCCAAACCTTATAAACGATTATATAAAAATTATAAAACCCTGGATGCTGTCGAAAGAGATTATATCATCCGGGTACTCAACCAGACTCGCTGGAAAGTCAGTGGAAAAAACAGTGCTGCCCAGATTTTGGGTCTGAACCGAAGCACCCTGCGTGCCCGTATGCGCAAACTTAACATCATTAAACCATAATCGTCTGTTCCCCACCCGGATGAAAGCCTCCCAACCACGCTTTTGTCTTCCAACCCCATTCTTCCGTACAATCCATGAAACAAGGGGTCATATATGGCCGATTGCACAAATATGACCTTTTTCCCTTTATGTTAAGGGCGACAATTCTTATTTGGCTTAAATTTTTATGCCAATAAATCAAATACTTAACTTTATCTTTAAGCTTGCAGTAACAGTGGTCTCATAATTGCTCTATAAACAATATTGACGTGACGCCGGACAATAGAAAGAAAGCTATTACATGGAAGGTTATCTGCCGGAAGAAGAGTGGTTTTTTTAAATCCCGGTTAAACAGGCATTGTTTTTACCCACCTTGCAAATCAATGTATTACCGTAACACAGCGTCTCCATTTGCAGGAACAATTTGCGACAGCGACCGGTCAACGCTGTCATCTATATTGAAGATCGCAGACTTAAATCAAGATGAACTGAGAAGCGTCATTTCACATAAAGGGTCATATATGACCGAATTATAAAAATTTAAACCTGAAACGAAAAAAGGAACCTGAATGGCTGACAAAGGAAAAAGGGACAAAGGTAAACGTGAAGTACAAAAAAAAGGAAAACTCACCCTTAAGGAGAAGCGGAAACAAAAAAAGAATAAATAGTTTTCAAGCTTAAATGACTGGTACATGGGAGAAATAGGGTGAAAAATTTGAAATGAAAGTGCTTATAGAAACCATGGTCAGGGCTCTAGTTGATGAACCCGATTTTGTTAGCGTAACAGAAGTTCGCGGAATGCACACGTCAATACTGGAACTGAAAGTTTCTAAATCCGATATCGGTAAAGTTATCGGCAAGCAGGGACGGACAGCAGATGCATTACGGACGATTTTAAGTGCGGTCTCAGCAAAGCTGAATAAAAGGGTTTTCCTTGAAATTACGAACGATTTAAATCATTAGCTAAATTTTATACGAGGTGGTCTCAATGATCGCTGTCCGAATTACTTTAGACGTATTGCCGGAAAAGCAACTGGAACTCATGCAAACCCTTTTTTCGCTGATCAAACCCGTGGGCAAAGAACATGGCTGCAAACTTTATAAAGTTTATCGTGATATCAAGGATGAAAACAGCTTTTGCCTGTTCGAAGAATGGGAGACCCGTGAAGATCTCGAGCAGCACATAAAAAACCTCCGGTTCAAAGTATTGCTGGGCACCAAAACACTTTTACGCAAACCCCCGGAAATCAGGATTTATAGCGTCAGCCGAACCCAGGGAATGGAAGCAGTCATGGCTATAAGAACCAAAGACGTCCCATAAAACAGACATCCTGATTCGTTTATTTCTTTTTATTCTTTTGCCCGATTTTTGCGTTGGATGAAAATTTTAATCCTCGAAGAGGAGCGCATGCTTACAATACTCAATGTATTCGTGCGGTTAAATTTTTCATCCGCCTTGAACTCAAATAAAATAAAACATTTTTTACAGAAACCGAATAGTCATCATAAGGAGATTTATGACAAAATCAAAACCATATTATCATAAAAAACGTATCACAACAGCCCTGCTTCTTGCCGCCGGTATGGGGTCACGCCTTTCGCCTTTGACGCAGAGCGCGCCGAAATGCCTTACAATGGTGAATGAAACCTGCATATTGGACCGACTGATCGCCAGCCTGAAGGATCATGGCTTCAAACGCCTTGTTGTGGTAACAGGACATTTGGAAGACAGCATTCGCAATTTCCTGGAGGACAAAGCAGGCAGTCTTGTCATTGAGTATGTTTTCAGCCCTCGGTACAAAACCACCAATAATATTTATTCCTTGTGGATGGCCAGAAATCTTATTAACGAACCGTTTCTCCTGATTGAGAGCGATCTTGTTTTTGATTCCTCTCTGTTAAAGGAGATGCTTTATCCCGACAGGATAGCCGTTGCGAGTATAAAACCCTGGTTGAACGGCTCCACGGTCACTATAAATCAATCCCGTCAGGTTGATGCCTTTCATAGTGACACCTCAGGGACGCCACCCCGGACAAAGTATAAAACCGTGAACATATACAGTTTTTCCCTTTCCTCCTGGTACCAGGTTGTTAATGTTTTAAACGCGTATATTCGTGCCGGAAGAGTGAATGACTATTATGAGGTTATATTTCGTGAAATGGTGGCGCAAAAAAGCCTATCACTTAAGGCAATATCCTTTGACGGCAAGCCCTGGTATGAAATAGACACCATAGAAGACCTTGCATCGGCCGAACGGCTGTTCCCTTCAAAATTCAGTGAGCCCCCTCTTTTTTATGACATTGATCAAAACGCTGATAAACATCAGGCTGATTCAAATTGGGGTTTGAAAGGACAGGGGCATGCCATTGCGTGAGTATCATAATCAAGCGGAAAAATATGAATATATTTCAAACCAGCATGGTGGATATTATCGGCATGACTTCATAGATCATGCATATCTGTATAATCTATATTTTCCACCGGAAGAGGTGTTTGAGCGCTTTAAGGATAAAATCCATGACCTGGTGTTGAACTATCCTGTTGCCCAGAATGTCCTTGCCTCACTTGTGGGAAAAATCATCAATCAAAAAGCCGAGTATATTGTTGTCGGCAATGGTGCGGCAGAGCTAATTAAAATCGTTTCCGGGCAACTTGCCCAAAAGCTCATTATCCCCGTACCGTCCTTTAATGAATATGCCAATGCCGCACCCAAGGGACATGTCATCGAATTTCCGCTTGAATTTCCTTCCTTTGAACTGGATGTAGAAAAATTTGCAGAGCATGCGATTAAGGCAAAAGCGGATATTGCAGTCGTTGTATCTCCGAACAACCCGACTTCAATGGCGATTCCAAAGTTTGATCTGATATTTCTGGCAAAAAAATTAGGGAGCCATAATTGCCGGTTAATTATTGATGAATCTTTTATTGACTTTGCACAGGATCCGAATCAATTGACCATGGAGTCTGAAATTGAGCGGTATCCCAATGTCGCTGTTTTCAAAAGCATGAGTAAGGCCTACGGAATATGCGGGCTTCGCATCGGATATCTTCTGACCGCAAACACAGAATTGGCCCATGGGGTCCGTCAGGGTGTCCACATCTGGAATATTAATGGCTTTGCTGAAGAATTTTTAAGAATTCTGCCGGATTTTAGTGATGATTTTATCAAGAGCTGTAATCGGGTTAAACAAGACCGGGGAAAGCTTTATTCAGATCTGAGAAGCCTGCTGGGGGGAACCATTTATCCCCCGGATGCCAATTTTATTTTTTGTCGCCTGCCCGATGGCGGCCCCGACGGTCCGGAGGTCACGAAAAGATTATTCATTGAGCATAACATGTACATTAAGCACTGTGGCGGAAAAACCATGCCGGAGGCGGACCGGTTTATCCGCATTGCCGCCCGGACAAATAAAGAAAATTCTAATCTGGTGGATGCACTGGTCTCCATCCTTGGTTATAAAAAATTATAAAGAGCCCATAATGAATACCTATAAAAATGACCGGCATCAGGCCGGAATGCTTTTTTTTGCCACGGATCTTCCCAATATCTGTTCACTGACAGGACTCTTATGCGCACTTCTTGGGATTTATTATGCAATTTTACAAAACTTTCAAGCCGCAGTCATTGGTATGATATGGGCGGTTTTATTTGACTGGGCCGACGGTATCATTGCCCGGAACATGAAAGATAGGACGGATAAGCAAAAGGAATTCGGGGGGCAGCTGGATTCGTTGATCGATATGGTAAGCTTTGGTATCTGCCCGGCTGTTTTCCTGTTGAGTTACGCAGATTTCAGTCCATGGTTTCTTCCGGGTGCCTTTGTAATCGTCGGGGCTGCTGCCATTCGTTTGAGCTATTTTAATGTATTTGGTCTTATCGATGGGTCAACATACAGGGGCCTTGCCCTTGATAACAATATCATTATTTTGGCCTTTATTTTCCTTCTTGAAGGCGTTTTTGACTCAGGGGTATTTTCAGGCTTCATTTATGCTTTGTTCCTGGTCATGGCCGCATTTAACCTGGCACCGATCCACACCCCCAAACTCGCCGGAAAATGGTTTTATATTCTCACGGCATATACCATTGGATTAACAATTGTTTACGGGGGGATCATATGGAGTCGGTCCTGACAAAGGCGCCCCTGAATACCGGGGTGATGCATAACAAATCCTTCCATTCAACATTCCGACAATGAGCTATTTATTTTCGGGACGGACAACTTCTCACAATTTCCCAAACGGGATGGGTCAATTCTGTCAAGATGCAACCGGGCCCTTGCCGTTGCAGGTAATAAGGATCTGGTTGTTTTACGCACAGAACTGGAAGAATAGAATTCCAGTCAAACTGTTCACATGATAAATTAACGATTGAGAAGGACGTAATGATTTGGAATCTCAAAAAACAGAACAGAAAAAGAGTGATTTGAAATTAAAATTATATTTTTGCCCCTATTGTAAAATGCCATTGATGAAAGGAAATGTTAGAACCCTCAAAATGGAATGCCCAAATTGTCAAAAAATGATTGATTCAGATGAGAAAGACCTTTTTGAAAAATAGCGAATGCGAGTTCTTTTTACTGGTTTAACGATTCATTTTGTTTCCCCACGCCATCTTTTAGTAGATATAGATATTCGCTAAGAGAAAGTACTATAAGTGCTTAGATTTAGGGTTTTAGGCCCACTTACAATATATAGGGGGGATACTTTCTGCTTAAAAGGACGGATTCTAATTTATGATCCGTTCGAAATCGGCATTAAACTGCAGGCAAGTTGCATGAACTCCCCCTATGCAGGAATGATATTTGCCTTGACACGAATTCAGACTGGGCCATAGTATAGGCTCCTTATTATTACTTCAGCCCAAAAAGGAGGCGGAATGCTTCAGGATAAAAAAATCGGCTTCATTGGAAGCGGAAACATGGGGGAAGCCCTGGTCAGCGGGCTTGTACTGTCCAAGGCAGCCAAACCCGAAAATATCATCTGCTCGGATATTTTTCCCGAGACACTTAAGGAAATTCATGAAAAATACGGGGTGTTAACCACAACCAGCAATATTGAAGTCTGTGAAAAATCAGAAATTATCATCTACGCCACCAAACCCCAGATTCTGGGTTCCGTACTCAAGGAGACGGCGCCGGCCCTGGACAAATCAAAGCTTGTAATCTCCATTGCTGCGGGCGTGCCTTTGGCTGCCATTGCCGCAGGCCTTAAAAAGGAGTTGCGCCTGATCAGATCCATGCCCAATATCTGTGCATTTGTTAAAGAGAGCGCCACAGCGATATGTTCGGGACAGTTTGTCCAGGAAGGTGATGTGGAACTGGCCCGGGCGATTTTTGATTCCGTGGGGAAAACCGTATTTATCCAGGAAAATATACTCATGGATGCGTTCACCGGATTAAGCGGATCCGGCCCGGCCTATATTTTCACCATTGTGGATGCCATGGCTGATGCCGGAGTAAAAATGGGATTGTCCCGAAAAGATTCCCTGTTTTTATCCACCCAGACCGTGTTGGGTGCTGCACGCCTGCTTCTTGAAAGTCAGGAACACCCGGGCCAGCTTAAAGATAGGGTAGCCTCTCCAGGGGGTACTGCCATTGCCGGCATCCACACCCTGGAACAGGGCGGGCTTCGCACGACCCTGATCAATGCAGTTGAATCCGCTACCAAGCGGTCCATGGAGCTGGGTGACATGATGGTGAAGGATTTTATCAAAAACGCGGAAAATTAATGCTTGAACGGAAATCCAGTTTTTGGACGCCTATATAGAGGAGCGCATGCTCACAAAGTTGTCCAGATGCAACGCTGCAGATGGGTGACTTTTCGTTCAAACACTAATTAAAAAGGAACCGGAGGATGGTTCGGACGATCCATCTTCCGGTTCCGGAAAAAAGGCACTTAACTTAGGTGGTTATATGCAGATGGCGGATTAGGCATCAAGTTCCTTTTTAAGCCAGTCCTTGACTTTTCCTTCCACTGCGTAAACCCCTTTGTACTTGCCGATACCCCGCATAAATTCCGAAACAACATCCTTGGGCAGATCAAAACTGCCAAGTTCTTCGGAATCAAACCCCTTTCTTCTGACAAGGGTCAGAATGGGTTTTTTCTTCCAGGTGTTTATAACAAAATAAACGGTTTCATTAGTATTATCCCTGGAGTTGTAGTAGCTCTGGGAACGCAGCGGCCCCCATTCCAGATGCAGAGCAATTGCTTCTTCAGGGGTCATTTCCCAGTCTACGGAATTGATCAAGTTGTAATCTTTTTTTATGTCTTTGAGTCTCATAGAAGTCTCCTTTTTTGCGGTTAATCTCCAGCTCTGCATACTTAAAAAGCAAGCCTCGTGCCAAGTCTCGAAAAAATAAAATATTATATATGATAATAAGTAGTTGCGAATAACATTCAACCGCATAAATTAAACACGGAATGCGTAATGAGACAGAAATGAGACAGTCGAATAGAGACATGTTTGTCTCTATTCGACTGTCTAACGATCTGAAAAATCAAAGATGAAAGATGTTTTAATAATTCCGGAATAACAGCTATGGGTTGACCTGGTTTTTCACCGTGGTCCAGCCCACAACGAAAGTTGAAAGATCTGTGTGGGTTACACAGACTTTCTTATAAAATACCTCAAAACGGCCTGCCGGCTTTACGCAGGCAGGGCCTTTATCCGGCTCTGTTTTGCCGAATATCGCCGGACTGTATTTTCAGCCCATGGCCTTAAAGCTTTTCGGGCTGGACCCACAGACCGGGCAGCGCCAGTCTTCGGGGAGGTCTTCAAATTTTGTCCCTTTTTTAATTTTCCCTTTGCGATCACCTCTGTCCGGATCATAAATGTATCCGCAATTGGCAACCTGACACTGGTACATATCCTTGGGATCTGACATGATTCCTCCTTATATTATGTATATGCCTGTGGTTAAAATTTTTATCCGCCTTAAATTCAAACAAAATTTCTGTTTCTGGACAGACATTATTTTAACGAATCTGAAGGTTATATCAGCAATGAAATGTACCACTTTTGAATCAAAACATAGGGAAACCCGGCATTTTGATTTAAATTGTGATGTCCCTTAGAGCCTGTTTAAAAATTAGGGGGATCGAAGCGAAATCTCATGTGATTGCAGCCGATTCATCTATTTTTAAACAGGCTCTTAATGCCCGCCCATGAGCGCCGCACCGGCTAACCGGGCCTGCTGCTGCAACATGACATCGGCCAGCACAAGGGCGGCCATGCTCTCAACAATGGGTACAGCCCTGGCCACCACACAAGGGTCATGTCTGCCCTTGGCCGCAAGTGTGGCCTGTCGGCCCTGGAAATCCACAGTTTCCTGGGCAAGCCCGATGGTGGCCGTGGGTTTAAATGCAACCCGGCACACAATGGGTTCCCCGTTGGAAATTCCGCCTTGGATGCCGCCGCTGAAATTGGTTGTGGTACCAAGCCGTCCGTCTTTTAAAATAAAAGGATCATTGTGCTCGGAACCGCGCATTTCAACGCCTGCAAACCCCGACCCGATTTCAAACCCTTTGGTGGCGGGAATGGAAAGCATGGCATGAGCCAAAAGTGCCTCAAGTTTGTCAAACACAGGTTCGCCAAGGCCGGCCGGCACATTGGTACAGATGCATGAGACAACACCCCCAATGGAGTCCTTCTCTTTTTTGGCCAGCAGAACAGCCGTTTCCATGGCTTTTGCCGCATCCGTATCCGGACAACGGATCATGCTGGTATCCACCATGGCCCGGGTAAGATTTGAGCCATCTATTGCCGGTGCCTTGATCTGCCCCACCTGGCTGACCCAGGCAACAATATTAATACCCAGTGCGGTGTTAAGCATCTTTTCGGCAATGGCCCCGGCACAGACCCGGCCAATGGTCTCCCGGGCGGAAGAGCGGCCGCCGCCGGACGAGGCCCGGATTCCATATTTTGACTGGTAGGTGAAATCCGCATGGGAGGGCCTCGGGATATCTGCCATGGATTTATAGTCGCCTGGGCGTTGGTCTTTATTTGGCACAAACAGGCTGATGGGCGTGCCAAGGGTAAGGCCGCGTTCCGTGCCGGACTGGATGGCTACCTGGTCCGACTCCTGCCTGTCCGTTGACACGGCGCTCTGGCCCGGGCGTCTGCGGTCAAGCTGACACTGAATATCGGCTTCAGCCAGAGGCATGCCGGGCAGACACCCGTCCACAACTACCCCGACCCCGGGACAGTGGGATTCACCAAAGGTTGAAACACGAAACAATTTTCCAAATGAACTTGACATGGATTTTTCCTTATATACTATTGTTTTAATAAACCTGATCCTGGGAATCAATATACTTCTTAACCGTCCGCCGGTCCAGCCCGGCAATGCGGGCAACGGCCTCATAGGTGCCGTGTTTTTCATACAAGCGTGTGCAATAGTGGATAAGCAGGTCCTGGGCACTGAGACGGCCTTCTTGAATCTGCCGGGTTAAAGAATCGGCTTTGGACTCGGGTGCCGGCGCCTCATTTGTTTCATATGCATTGCGCAGAATCACACGCCTGACACATTGTTCCAGTTCCCGCACATTGCCCGGCCATGGGTATGAAAGGGTAAGCCTGGATTCAATATATTCAAGCACACGGGAGACGATTTCCGGAGAAGGCTGCCCCACAATACGGGTCACCGTGTGTGCCAGCAGATCTGGGAGCTCCTCGGGATCCTGGGCAATTCTTTTGTGCAGGGGCGGCACCGTGATGATATCGGAACACAGGCGATAGTAAAAATCATCCCTGAATATCTTCTTTTCCCGGATCTCCCGGATGTTGCGGTTTGTTGCGGCAATGATCCTACCGTGAAAACGGTGTTTTTCATCGCTTCCCACGGGTGAATAGACCCGGTCCTGAAGCACATTGAGCAATTTTATCTGAACATGGGTGGATAACTCGCCGATTTCATCCAGAAGAATGGAACCATTGGGACTGCATTGGCTGAATACCCCTTTATGGTCCTTGACAGCCCCTGTAAATGCGCCGCGCACATGGCCGAACAGCTCGGATTCAATGATGGTTTCAGAAAACTGGCTGATATTGAGCGTGGTAAAGGTATTCACAAAATTATGGGTGAACTTGTTTTCCTTTTCATCAAAGGGGATATAGCCGGAGCGCCCCATGGCCAGGGCAGCGGTTCCCTTGCCCGTACCGGTTTCACCAAACAGCAGGGTGGAAAAATTTTCCATGCGGTTCCATAGATACTGGTCATACATAAGGATGTCATGGGTGAACACGTTCTGCCACAAATCCCGCCGCAATTGCTGCATACAGCGGCTGCGCCCCACCAGATGCCGGAAAATGAAATAATAGGCCCGGCGAAACTGATACGCCAAGGCAATGAAGCGCCTGCTCTCCTCAATACTGAACCCCCAGCCGCGCAAAAGGGTCAGGGCCTCCGGCGCAAAATGTGCGTCCAGGGACTCTTCGGTATTATCAAGCTGACGTGTGATCAGGGTGTCGATCTGTTTTCTGAACAGATGGAAATAGTGAAACAGCAATGCAGACCGTAAAAAATACCGGCTCTCTCCCTTAAAAGAACAAAGATTGATCCTGCCGCGTTTTTCCACCTGCGCCAGGCGATGCCCCACAGCCTGACACGCCTTAAGCACCCTGATATCTTTGGGACTATCCGGTGAAACGCCTGCAATTTCAGCCTCCCGCAGAACCCGCTCCCTGCCGAAGGGGTTGGCGGCACCGGCGTAATGAACGCATTTAAAAAAATCCAGTTCTTCGGGCAGAAAATCGGTTACTTCTTTCATATTCCGATCCGACAATTAAGTTATTGTTCATTTATTGTATGACATGAATACATTTTTTGCACAATAATTTATAACTCAAATCTTATTTTTAGATCAATAATATTTATTTTTCTTATATATTCAGGATGTTGTCATGTCGGTGTAGGGGGTGGCACGATTTTTGTTAGCATTTGCCGGAGAAAACCTGTACCTGAACGAAAGCCCGTGTTTGGGCGAAAAGTTATCCGGATGCAAGACGCATATAGATGATTTTTTGGGCATACGCCCCTCTAACGAGCCGTTCAAATACAACCTAAAAGGAGAAGCCCTGTGCTTAATAGAATACTGACCACCCGCCTGCCCCTGCTGGCATATCATCCCCCAAAAACATATGACCTTGATTTTTTTAAAACCATCTGGCTGGCCGGTGCCATGCCTGTTCTGGATACTGAATTCATAGGCACGTCAGAACTTTCTGACCTGCTCCGGCAACTTAAAAATCAAAATCTGCGCCACGGTATCCGTATTTATGCGGAGGATGAAGATATATGGGACTATTTTGAACAGCACCCGGCAGATTTCCCCGAATGTGTCATTGTTGCCTACCATAACCCGGATTCACTTATCAAAAGACAAGCGGTAAACGCTGAGATTCTGATGATGGAAATTTATGAACCCGGACTTGAAGCCATTCTAAAAGGCATCAATCCCCATGGGATTATTTTAAAAGGCAGGGAAGCCGGCGGCAGGGCATCTTCAGCGTCAAGCTTCATGCTAAGCCAGTATTATGCACAAAAAAGTGACCTTCCATACTTTGTTCACGGCGGCGTGGGGTTTCACACGGCACCGGGTTTTTTTGCAGCCGGGGCTGCAGGTCTGGTTCTGGATGCCCAACTTTATCTAGCTGAAGACTCACCTGTTTCCGGGACGTTTAAAGAGGCCCTTGGAAAAATGGAAGAGACCGATACTGTCATTTTAGACGGTGACGGAAACACACAGCACCGGGTGTTTGCCAAACCCGGGACAAAAATCGTCCAGGACCTGATCAAAAAAATCAGCAGGAAAAAAGCAGATGGACAGAATCTGGATTTCATTGAAACCGCAATTGAACAAAACATGGCATCCCTGGGCCAGGATCATGAAGCCCCCATGCAGTCCCTGTTCTATCTTGGCCAGGACGCGGCCTTTGCCCGACACTTTGCAAAGCGCGGCAGCGGATTGACACAAATGATCCGGGCCCTGTTCTCTTCTGTGGGAAATGCCCTGAACGCTGTGGAGCAATTTGATCCCTTAACAGAACACACATCCCTGGCAAAGGAGCACGGCACCCGTTTTCCCATCACCCAGGGTCCCATGGCCAACATTTCCGACAACAAAGAATTTGCCAAGGCCGTTTACGACAACGGCGGTCTGCCCTTTTTTGCTTTAGGCAGTCTTCCCATCGAGATTGCAGACACAATTCTGCCGGAAAAATCAGATGACCTGCCCGCATTTGGTGCCGGCATGATCGGCATCAAAGCCTTTAACCCCACCCTGGATCATCACCTGGAACTGATCAAAACCAAACAAACACCCTTTGCACTTTTTGCCGGCGGTATCCCGTCCCAGATCAATGAATTGGAAGCCTGCGGCACCCGGGCATATCTTCACACCCCCATGCCCGGCGTTCTGAAAAACGCATTTGAAAAAGGGACAAGGCGTTTTATCCTGGAAGGCAATGAAGCCGGCGGCCATATCGGGAGCCTGCCCAGCACGGTGCTGTGGGAACTGAGCATTGAAACCCTGCTGGATCTGCCTTCGGATCAACGGCCGGATGTGAATGTTCTGTTTGCAGGAGGCATTATCAGCGCTGCCGGGTCCCATTTCATATCAGCCATGACAGCGCTTTTGGCAAAGGAAGGGCTAAAAATCGGCATTCAACTGGGCACCGCCTATCTGTTCACAAAGGAGATTGTTGAAACAGGCGCCATAACACCCGTCTACCAGCAGGTGGTTCAGGAACACAAATGCACCACCATCATCGGTTCCACCGTGGGGCTTGCCTGCCGTACCGCCGACACGAATTTTGCCGGCCAGATCATGAAAAATGAGCATTGCCGTCTGGCAGATGACGCCATGAACTTAGGCCTGCGTAAAAGCGCCTTTGAAAAGGATAATTTAGGCTCACTTCTCATCAGCGCCAAAGGCAAGACGCCTGATTTCGGCCATGAAAACGATGGCCAATGGATTTTATACACCGATGAAGAACAGCTATCAAACGGCAATTTCATGACCGGCGAAGGCCTTCTTTTTTTTGAAAACCAGACCACAATCGCCCGGATCCATGAGGAACTGTTCCAGCAAAAGGATGCGCTTATTGCCCGGCTCAACGCACTTGAAGTCCTGACCTCTGCCGACGGTCAGATCAATGATGACATTGCCGTGGTAGGCATGGGGTGCGTGTTTCCTGACGCCCATGACACAGACACTTTCTGGCAGAATATTCTTGATAAAAAATACAGTATTGGCAAGGTACCTGACAGCCGCTGGGAAAAATCCCTTTACTATGATCCCGACCCAAAGGCCGAAGACAAGTCCTATACACAGATCGCAGGCTTAGTAAATGATTTTCAATTTGACAATGAACGGTTCGGGTATACACCGGCCAAGGCATCCAAATTGTCCCGCAGCCAGCAGATGCTGCTGCATGCCGCCTACCAGGCAGTGGAAAACGCAAATCTTTTAACCGATGACAACCGGATTGCAGCAAAAGTACGGAACCGCGCAGCCGTTATTGTGGCTACCTGCCTTGGCAATGAAATGGCATCGGATCTGCATTTTAAATACTTTTTTCCCGAGGTTAAAGATTATCTGCGCAATACGCCGGAATTCAATGTCCTGTCCGAACCGGAACAAAATAAAATCATTGACCAGTTACGCATAAAAATGTCCCAGGGCTCGATTTATGAACCTGTGCACGGTGTTACGTTGAACATGGAAGCGGCCCGCATTGCACATCATTTAGGCACCTTCGGCACCAATTACGTGGTGGATGCCGCATGTGCCACAGCGCTTTCCGCCATTGAGTGCGGGATTCATGAACTTTTAAGCGGAACCCATGACATGGTGATTGCAGGCGGTATCAACACCAACCTGACACCGGAATCATTTGTGGGATTCTGCAAAATGGGCACCCTGTCCGCCACCGGATCATTTCCCTTTGATGAACGGGCTGACGGGTTTGTTCTGGGCGAAGGGGCAGGCGTCCTGGTCCTGAAACGTCTCAAAGACGCCATCCGGGAAAAAGATTCCATCCTTGGTGTCATCAAGGGCATTGCCTCATCTTCCGACGGAAAAGGCAAGGGCATTGCAGCCCCGGATAAAGAGGGGCAGATATTAGCATTTCAGCGCTGTCATGAAAAGATAAAGTCAGAATTCTCCCCCGGGATGGTGCAGTTTATCGAAGCCCACGGAACCGGCACAAGGGTGGGGGATGCCGTGGAGATGGATACCCTGCGTCAGGTGTATGACCAAGGCGCGTCCATTGGCGTATCAACCATTAAATCCCAGATTGGTCATTTACTCGGGGCTGCCGGCATGGCCGGCATGATAAAAACATTGCTGGCCTTAAACCATAAGACTCTGCCCCCCAACGGCACATTTGAAAAAATATCTCCGAAAATCGACATGGCAGACTCATCCCTGTTTGTTCTGGGAAATTCCAAACCCTGGGATGCACCGGCCAATGGCCCGCGCATGGCAGCGGTGAGTGCCTATGGGTTCGGGGGCATTAACTACCATTCCGTGGTCAGCGAGTTCAATGAGGCCGCCACAACACTTTCCCGCCGGATATTTACAGATCTTGACCATGATCCCAATGACGACAGGATCGTGTTTTCCGGCATAGGTGTTGTCCTGCCAAAGGCCAGAAACAAAGACGCATTCTGGGAGGCCATGGTTTCCGGGCAAAAGGCCTACCATGCCATGCCCGCCGAGCGCCTGGCCAATGCGTGCTATGCCGAAGAGGACGAAAAATCGGGCTTTCGCCTGCCCATGATGAATAACGGCATTGTTGACAATTTCATGCTGGACCCGAAAACCTTTAAGATTCCGCCTTCAGCCATGACATACATGGACCGGGCCCAATTGTTCGGCCTGGATGCGGCAGGCCAGGCCCTTGAACAGGCCGGCCTTAAGGACAAACTGACCACCGGCAACAAGATCGGCGTCATCCTGGGCACAATTTCCGGAACCCGGAATGTTGAATCTATTATCCGCACCCGGATTCCGCTGCTCCAGCGCATGATTCAGTCCATCCCGGAGGTGGAGGAAAATACCCTTTCAGCCATTGCAGGCCATGTGGGAGATCTTTTAGGCAAAAGGTATCCTGCCATGACCGGGGACAGCATACCTGGAATGCTGTCAAACATTGTGTCTGCACGCATCTCCAAACATTATAATATCCAGGGCACCAATTTTGTGGTGGATGCCTCATGTGCGTCCGCTACCATGGCCTTGGATATGGCGGTTAAAAATCTGCGTGCAGGCGACCTGGATGCCGTGGTCACCGGCGGGGTGGACACCAACCTGTATCCGGGGGTACTGCTGGCATTCAAGCGCTTAGGCATTCTGGCGGAAACCGAACCTAGCCTGTTTGACAATGACGCCAACGGATATGTCATGGGCGAGGGGGCGGCCTGTCTGGTCGTAACCACCTATAAATATGCAAAACAGAACAATATGCCTATCCTGGGTGAATTGAAATGCCTGAACACGGCGGCAAGTGCGCCCGAGCATTTGCTGTCACCTTCTGAAAACAAATATGAAAAGGTGATTTCAAATGACACCGGGGCATTTAAAACCCGGAAACCCGATCTGGCATATCTGGATGTATTTGGTGTGTCCAACCCGTTCCTGGATTTGGTTGAAAAACAGGCCATTGAAAAAAGCCTGAACCATCCCGTGGCATACGGCAATGTCAAAACCGAATTCGGGTACTTTAAAGCAGCCAATCCCGCCGTGGTCATGACAAGGCTTTTAATGATGTCGGATAAAGGGGTGCTGCTGCCCACCCACGGATATAGACCCCACTCCACACTCATAGAAAAGGACAGCCTGCTGCACCCGGTCAAAGAGATAACACCGTTGGCCGATGGCGCGCTTTTAGGTGCTGATGTCAACGGTATCGGCGGCAACCACGCCCATGTGATCATTGGCCGACTGCCCCGGTTCCTGCAGTCCAAAAATGCTTACGCTTCGGTATCTGCGGAACAAACCGCAGTCACCCCCGGGGCCTGGCCGGACAAGGTTCGGATCGCTGCCGTCACCGCGCTGCTTTCGGGCCAGGGCGCCCAGTCTGCAGGCATGCTGAATGCCCTTTATCAGACTGTTCCTGAAATCAAAGCCCTGATGGACCAGGGGGATGCCATTTTCCAGGAGCGCCGGGGAGCATCTCTGCTGGAAATCATGAATGCCGGCGGTGCTCCGCTGAACCAGACGGAAAACACTCAGCCCGCCATTTTTCTGTCCACGGCGGCCATCTATCATGCATTGCATCTCAAAGGCTTTGAACCTGATTTTTATATCGGGCACAGTGTCGGAGAATACTCAGCCCTTTACTGCGCAGGCTTGGTTGATTTCAGTACGGCCATGAACCTTGTGATTTCCAGGTCTGATTTCATGGCCCGGGCAGCAAGTGAAAACCCCGGTGGAATCATGGTGGTTTTTGACGGAGAAAAAGGCTCACAGGACATGATTGAAAAGTCCGGTGTTAAGGATATCTGGCTGGTCAACAAAAACAGCGAAAAACAGACCGCCATTGCCGGGACAACAAAGGGCATAGACCTTTTTTGCGCCCATCTTAAAGACAAAGATATTTTCCATAAAAAACTGGCCCTGTCCGCACCTTTTCACACCCCGATATTGGAACCTGCAGCCGACAATATGGCCAAGACCCTTGAATCCGTACAATTCAATCTTAAAAACGCCCATAAAATCATTTCAAACCTGACAGCTAAACCCTATCCTGCCGATGAACAGATGATCCGGACCCATCTGGCACGCCAGATCGTCTCCCCGGTGGAGTTTGTGGAATCCGTAAAAGGTGTTCATGCCCAGGGCTGCAAAAAGTTTATTGAAATCGGACCGGGCCGACTGTTGTGTAACCTGTTGAAAAACATTTCCATTGAAAATCCGGAATCCATGCCCACGGCAGATGCCAAAAAAGGAGAGCTTGAAAGTTTCAACCTGGCCGCAGAGCGGTTTATTACACCCAAGGCAAAGGACATTGCCCAGGCAAGCGAATCAGCCCCTCTGGAACTGATGAACTTTGAACCTAAAGACTTAAATAATAAGGATTTGAAAAATGAGGGCCTGCAAAAAACAGACGCCTCCAAAGCAATGATGAACAACGATATGTCCTTCAACACCTTTATAGAGCAGAACAAAACTCTGGTCCAGGAAGCACTTCACCGCGAATATCAGGCGTTTCAGCAGAAAAATGCCCTGGCGGCCATTGAAAACTTAGGCCTGTATACCGGTTCTGTCTGTGTTGCCGGTGTTTCCGTAGGCCTGCCGGGCAAAGGACACCAGGTATTCAACGAGAAAAACTTTGACCGTATTCTGGCCGGGAACAATTTCATTGAACCCCTGACCCAGGAAGAGAAAAACAGAATCGTGGACATGAATATTACCCGGGTATACAAGCAACCCAGCGGCAATGCAAGGTTTGTGGATATTGTGCACACCCAGGATGTGATCCAACTGGCCGGGAAACTCGGGTATTTTGATCTGTCTACGGAATACGGCATCAGCCGCAAGTTTGACCTTGTGGATGAACTGGCCATGGCAGCAGGGCTTGAAGCCTTGAAAGACGCCCATATCCCCTTGGTCCAAGGGTATAAAAAAACCTCCACCGGCAGTAGCATCCCGGACGCATTTGTATTGCCCGAAGAGATGCAGGAGACAACAGGCGTGATCATGACAGGTATTTTCCCAGGTTTTGAAACCCTGTTGCACCATCTCAATGCATATTATTACAACAAGTTTTACGTCAAACCCTATGAAGAGCTGGAAAACATATACTATCATCTGATGGAGAATCTTGCGGACAGGGATATGAAGGATGTTATCACGGATTGGTTTTTCAGGATCCGTGAGCGACGCAAAGTATACGGCCAGTATAAATTTGAACGTAATATCCTTTTTGACATCGTGTCCTTAGGCGGCGCACATTTTGCCCAGCTCATCCGGGCAAAGGGGCCCAATATTCATCTGAGCGGGGCGTGTGCCTCCACCACCCAGGCCATTGGCGTGGCAAATGACTGGATTCGAAACGCCCGGTGCGACAGGGTGATTGTCATCGGCGGGGAAGCGGCCACAAGTGAGGCACAGATGCCGTGGGTAGGGTCAGGATTTTTGGCCATGGGCGCTGCCACCAGCAAGGAAGTGGTTTCAGACGCTGCCAAACCCTTTGATGAGGACCGAAACGGTACGATTTTAGGTTCCGGTGCAGTGGGAATCGTTGTGGAACGACAAGACACCCTGAAAGACAGGGGGTTGAACGGCCAGGCCCGGATTTTAGGCTCCCATATCGGTAACAGCGCATTTCATCCCTCCCGCATTGACGTTGGTCACCTTGCCGGTGAACTTAATAAATTCGTGGACCGGGTGGAAAGACAAAACGCCATATCCCGCACGGACATGGCCAGGCAACTGGTATTCATGTCCCATGAGACCTTTACACCGGCCCGGGGCGGCAGTGCCTCGGCTGAAGTTAAGGCGTTGAAGTCCGCGTTTCCAAACGATTACAAGCAAATCGCAATCACCAACACCAAGGGATATACGGGCCACACCCTGGGCGCGGGCATTGAGGATGCTATCCTGGTCAAAGGCCTGCAGAAAAATACGTTTCCGCCTGTGGCCAACCTGGATAATGTACCTGCCGAATTTTCAGATCTGAATTTTACACAATCAGGGCATGGCGATTACCGATTTGGGCTGCATTTCAGCGCCGGGTTCGGGTCCCATTTTGCCTTTTTAATGATGGACCGGGTCCAGGAAGCCGATGCGGAGAACAACCCGGCCTACCATGAGTGGCTGGCTCGAATTACCGGCACCCCAGGACCCAGGCTGGGCATCATAAATAAAACCCTGTGCGTTCTTCCCAAGGATAAGCAAGATACAATGGCCCAGGAGGATGTCCAGGAAAAAGGCAGTGATGCAGCTGGACACGATGCTCCCAAACAGCCGGTATCTGCACGGGCAGAACAGCCTGGAAAAGCTGCGGGCAATGCAGCGGCCACAGATGTTTTAAGCCAAATTACGGATCTGATCGCAAACCAGACCGGCTATACCCATGACATGCTGGAACCGGATCTGGATCTGGAAGCGGATTTGGGCATTGACACGGTCAAGCAGGTGGAGACCTTCGGCAAGATCACCAAGTCCTTTGGCTTGACCGTACCCGAGGATATCAGCCTTTCAGAACTGAATTCCATACGAAAAATTGCCGAGTATATCGGCAGCCGTATTCAGACGGCAGACACCCCGGCAGAGACTGACGCCGGTGCAGCTGCCCAGGCGCCGAATTCAAGTTCCGGCAGCGGTCCGGACATCACCGAGGAGATCACAGCCTTGATTGCCGAGCAGACCGGTTACACCATTGATATGCTGGAACCGGACCTGGATCTGGAAGCGGATTTGGGCATTGACACGGTCAAGCAGGTGGAGACCTTCGGGAAAATCACCAAGTCTTTTGGTCTGACCGTACCCGAGGATATCAGCCTTTCGGAACTGAACACCATACAAAGAATTGCCGAGTATATCGGCAGCCGCATTCAGACGGAGGACATTCCGAAACAGACTGAATCCGGCACAGCTGCCCAGACACCGGATTTAGGTTCCGGCAGCGGCCCGGACGTCACGGGAGAAATCACAGCCATGATCGCCGAGCAGACCGGTTACACCATTGATATGCTGGAACCGGACCTGGACCTGGAAGCGGATTTGGGCATTGACACGGTTAAGCAGGTGGAGACCTTCGGCAAGATCACCAAAGAATACGGCCTGTCTGTTCCCGAGGATATCAATCTGTCTGAATTGAACACCATTCAAAAAATTGCCGAGTATATCAGCAGCCGCATTCAAACGGCGGATACCCCGAAACAGCCTGAATCCGGAACCGCTGCCCAGACACCGGCTTCAGGAGCTGACAGCGGCCCGGACGTCACGGGAGAAATCACAGCCATGATCGCCGAGCAGACCGGTTATACCCAGGACATGTTGGAACCGGATCTTGACCTGGAAGCGGATTTGGGCATTGACACGGTTAAGCAGGTGGAGACCTTCGGCAAGATCACCAAAGAATACGGCCTGCCCGTTCCCGAAGATATCAATCTGTCTGAATTGAATACCATCAGCAAAATCAGTGAATATATACAGGGCGAACTCGCCGGGGGGGGCAACAATAATGCCGATACCCCGCCGGCGCCGGCAGCCCCGAGCGTCCAAGCACCTGAAACTGAGCTCTCCGGGCAGTCACGCCAGACCCAAGATCCCTCGGAGAATTCTGAAATTCAACGCTATACCTTTGGATTGCGTAAACTATCGAACCCTGTACCAGACAACCCTGGTTTTGAAGGTCAAACCTATTTGATCACCATGGACAATCAGGGATTTGGCCGGGCTGTGGCGGATTTAATCAAAGATAACAAAGGGCAGGTCATCTGTGTGGGTAACAGTGAACAGGATGATTACACTGTTGATTTAAACACCGTTGAAGATGCCGAAGACGTTATCTCCCGGATCAAGTCGGACCATGAGGGCCTTTCAGGGATCTTTTTCCTTCATCCCCTGGATTTTGCCATGGAACCAGGTGAAAACCTGGCGGCAGAGAGCGCATCAGTCAAATTTTTATTCCTGTTGTGCAAGGCATTCGGCAGCCGGCTGGATGAATCCCACGGTCGTCTGGCAGCCCTATCAGTTCAGTCGGCCCTGGCCCGTTTCAAGGAACCGGCACCGGATCAGATTTTCCCTGTGTTCAGCGGTATTTCAGGTCTTCTGAAAACCGTATCCAAGGAGTACCCGCAAACAGGGGTAAAACTTGTGGAGTTCATGGATAAAAATGAGCTTGCGGATATGACCAAAGCTGCATCCCTGTTCATGGACGAAGTGTTCAGCACCAGCACCTGCCGGGAGGTAGGCATTGAAAAGGGTTTAAGATTCGGTATCCGGGCAAAGACCGGCAGTTCCGAGACATCCCAGCCCCAGGGGCAGGATACATCCGTCATCAAAGATAGTGATACGCTGCTGGTCACCGGCGGTGCTGCGGGCATCACCTATGAACTGCTCAAGGCGGTTATCCGTCCGGACATGAACCTGGTTATTTTGGGACGCAGCCGGGTGGAAGATGAGTTGGAGATTTCTGTGACCGATGCCATGGATGACACACAAATCATGGCCGCACTTAAGTCCATACATCCCAACGCCAAACCCGTGGAGCTGAAAAACAGAACGGCCGGACTGCGACGGATTCTTACGGCCCGGGAAAATCTGGCCCAACTGCGTGCCCAGGTAAAGACCGTGGATTACCATGCCGTGGATGTCACCGACCCCGAGGCCGTTCTTAAGACGGTCAACCAATACGACCGTATTGACGGGGTGATTCATGCCGCTGGTGTGGACCGAAGCATTATGATTGAAAAAAAATCCATGGATGATTTCAATCTGGTTTTTGACACCAAGGTCAAGGGGATGGCCAATGTACTGGCAGCCATTGAAAACAAAAACTGCCGGTATATCATCGGTTTTTCATCCATTACGGCCAGATTCGGCAATGAGGCCCAGTCAGACTACACCGCAGGAAACGACATGATGGGTGCCATGATACAGGCAAGCGCACTGAAAACACCGGATTTGACCTACAAAGTTTTTGACTGGACCGCGTGGGCTGAAATCGGGATGGCTGCCCAAGGAACCATTGAAGCCGTGCTAAAGGAAAAAGGCATTGCCTTTCTTCCGGTGGCCCAAGGGGTCCGCTTTTTCCAGGAAGAGCTGCTCAATCCGGTCAGCAATGAAGTCCTGATTGGTGCGCCCCCTGAAAAGAATCCAGCCGCATTTGACCCGGATGGCCTCCTTGCCATAGGTCCGTTCCTGGATACTGTAGAAAAGGATGCCGGCCGGGACAGGCTGAAATTCAAACGTCTTCTGGAAGCAGACAGGGATCTTTTTCTTTTCGACCATGCCAGAAAAGGTGTACCTATATTTTTAGGGGCAACCGGTCTGGAAACCATGGCTGAAGCGGCTTTGGAATATAGCGGTGCCCAAGGACGCGTCCTTGAGGCCAGTGACTTTAAAATCCCCTATGGCATTAAATTGTTAAAAAATCGTCCCAAAAACATTGAAATTTATGCTGAAAAAGAGATGGACGGATTAATAACAACTGAGATCCACTCTGTCTTCACCCCCCCGGGAGGCAAAGCCCCTGTCCAGGATACCCTGCATTACCAGGGCAAATTTAAAATCGGGACGGATTCGCCTGCCCTGGATGAGATATCTGTCCCGGTGCTGTCCGAATTTAAGGTCGATGCCGAGTGGCAGGAACAGATCTACCACCCGGACCGCCTGTTCATGGACGGGCTGTTCCGCTCCGTGGATCAGTTGGCCTCCCTGGACGAGGATAGCCTAATCACAGTGGTTCAATGGCGGCCCGGACGCGAATTTTTTAAAGGCCAAACCTATCCTGAATTTGCCACCCCCGTGGTGATCATGGATGCCATGTTCCAAACCGGAGGCATCCTGGAATTTTTTACCAGTGCCGACGTGATGCTGCCTTATACCATTCGCAAGGTATCATTTGCAGGGACTGTTCTGCCGGATACGCCCTATTTCTGCGTGACCCGGCGTCTGGCCCAGGGCAGTGACACTAAAACTTACCATATGCAGCTGGCAGAGCCTTCGGGCCGTGTGATTATTGACATCCAGGACTTTGAGATGGTCCGGGTGGATCGCCTGGCCGAAGAGGACCGTCTTGCTATGTCCATGGTAAAGCTGGGAACGGCCTAATAGCCGGATAAATGCAACGCATGAACCTGCTGTTCCGGGAACAGGGCATCCATTTTTGCCTTGTTCACATTCCGGCAATGCTCAAGGCGTTATTACCCCAAATCGTCGGGCCTGGTTACCAGACCAGGCCCGGCTGCCAATTTCGTCCGGATCAGTTTGCACAGCCTGTGCTTTCCCCGGCTGAACTGAAGGGGTTAAATCGATTGTTTGCCCTGAAAAAGCAGGTGGAACGCCTGGCCGGACGATGGGCGGTAAAAAACCTTGTCATGCAGGAGACAGGCCTGTCCCCGGATGCCATTGAGATACATAATGACGCATCCGGGGCTCCATGCCTGGCACCATCCTTTGATTATGCCATATCCATTACACATTCAGGGGATTACGCCCTGGCCGCTCTGTGCGGAGAAGCCAATGCCATAGGTGTTGATATGGAGGCCATAAGCCCTGTGGATATCCCGGCCCTTTTACACGCCGGATTTTCCAATAAAGAACAAAGCGCATACGCCGGGGCAGACCTTGAAACCATCCTGAAAATCTGGACCATCAAAGAAGCCTTGCTCAAATACCGGCGAACCGGTTTAAAAACCTCTGCAAAAAAAATCGAATGGCTGCATGAAACACTGTATGAAAATCATGCCCCCATTGATGACGTTCTCGTAAAATCATATCAGCGGGATAAAATTATTTTTTCGGTGGTCTTTCCATTTTTAGGAACGGGTCTTAAATAACTTGCCCATTTTGCTATATCCGGGACGCCCGCGCTCCCAGGTTAAGTTATTTCGGACTCATTCCTTAAAGTCGACCTGTATGGGATAACTCTTCCAGGCCTTCCTGATCTAAAATCAAAATTTTTTTTCCATCCGCCTTGATAAATCCGGC